>NZ_JBQHWK010000009.1:0-106619 GCF_052064015.1 Collinsella sp. HCP3S3_D1 | reverse complement strand
CACTTGCTTTTTTGCATTTTTTTGGGCTGGGTTTGGGCTTGTGTGCAAATTTTTTGGGTCGGGGGTTTTTTGGACAACCCTTTTTGGGGGGGTTTGAAAAAAAAGCCCCGTCCCAAATTAGCTGCCCCGGCCTCGTCGGTGGGGGAGGGTCTGCTCCGCTATAATCGCCTAGGACATTAAATGGAAACGGGACGGGAGCCATACATGCGCCAGGGTTTCGACAACGCGAAGTATATCGAGCTGCAGGCTGCTCACATTAAGGAGCGCATCTCGCAGTTTGGCGGCAAGCTGTATTTGGAGTTTGGCGGCAAGCTGTTCGATGACTATCATGCGAGCCGCGTGCTGCCGGGTTTTGAACCGGACAGCAAGTTCCGCATGCTCAAGAGCATTGCCGACGACGTCGAGGTCATCATCGCAATCAATGCGAACCATATCGAGAAGAACAAAGCCCGTGGCGACTTGGGCATTACCTATGACGAGGACGTCCTGCGTCTGGTCGATCTGTTCCGCGGGAACGGATTTGCCGTTGCCGCCGTGGTTATCACGCAGTATGCCGGTCAGCCCGCTGCCGACGTCTTCCGCAATCGTCTAAACGCGCTCGGCATTCCCGCCAAGCTGCACTATCCCATCGAGGGCTATCCGCACGATGTCGACCTGATTGTTTCTGATGAAGGCTACGGCAAGAACGAGTTTGTCGAGACCACGCGTCCGCTCGTTGTCGTGACGGCGCCCGGCCCTGGCTCGGGTAAGCTCGCCACCTGCCTGTCGCAGCTGTATCACGAGCACAAGCATGGCACCGCTGCCGGCTATGCCAAGTTTGAGACCTTCCCGGTCTGGAATCTCCCCCTCACGCATCCGGTGAACATTGCCTATGAGGCTGCCACGGCAGACCTCGATGACGCCAACATCATCGACTCGTTCCACCTTGAGGCATATAACAAGACCACGGTCAACTACAACCGAGACGTTGAGGCGTTCCCGGTTGTTCGCGCCCTGATGGAAAAGATCTTGGGCGAGAGCCCCTATCAGAGCCCCACGGACATGGGCGTCAATATGGTCGGTTTTGCCATTACCGATGACGATGCATGCCGAGATGCCTCCAAGATGGAGATCGTGCGCCGCTATTTTGCCGCGGTTGAAAGCGTGCGCCGTACTGGCGTGGGCGATGAGCAGGTCGACCGTCTCAAACTCATTATGAAAAAAGCCGGCATCGACAAGAACTATTCGCCGGCACGCTCGGCTGCTCTCACCAGGGAGCAACTGACGGGCGGTCCCGTGGGTGCCATGGTGATGCCGGACGGTTCGGTAGTGACCGGAAAGACCTCAACGCGTCTGGGTGCCGCGAGCTCGCTCATCATGAACGCGCTTAAGCATGTTTCGGGCGTCGATCTTGAGCTCGAGGTCATCAGCGATGAGGCGATTGAGCCTATCAGCAAGCTCAAGACGCATTTCCTTGGCAGCAAAAACCCGCGTCTCCACACCGACGAGACGCTCATGGCGCTCTCTATCACCTCGGCCACGAGCGAGACGGCTACTCGTGTTCTTTCGGGTCTTGAGCAGCTGCGCGGCTGCGACGCCTTCTTTAGCGTGATTATCTCGCCTACGGACGAGACGGTGCTGCGCAAGCTGGGCATTAACGTGTGCTGTGAGCCCAAGTTTGAGCGCCGCGGTTTCTTCCATCGCTAAGATTGAGATGAGACGCCGCATCGGAGTGCGCACCCGATGCGGCGCTTAGGGGGTTTTAGGGCTTAATTTGCCGAAATTTAGGCCGTTTACCTGCCCAAAAGCGATTTGCGCGGTATACAATTACCTCAGTGGATACATCCTTTGCGGGGCTACCCATGATGGATGTTGCCGGCCATCGAGGGATGCGCCGGTCATGCGCGGTGCTTTTGATGCTCGTGCTCGGTTTGAGGAGGCTGCCATGGCGGGCAAGGGTCGTGCGAGTGTCAACGATATGAAGCGTGTCGAGGTGCTGGTGCTGATGGAGATCGCTCGGCAATCTAAGGGAAACGGTGTGCCGTACGGTTTCTCGCGCAAGACACTCTCCGAGTGCGTAGGGGTTTCGCCGTATCGTGCCCGCGCTGCAATCGACCGTTTGGATTCTGAAGGCCTTATCGAGGTCGTTTCTCGTTATAACGATGATGGCGGCCAGCTTGCAAATGGCATATGCCTGACCGGGCGAGGCGAGTGGTACCTTAAGGGTGTTCGTGCCGGCATGCTTGTTCAAGATATGTTGAAGGATGAGACTGCCGATCGGTAACAACACGGCAGTTTCGACGAGCCTGCACCGCCCAAAGCTACTTGGGCGGTGTTTTGTTTCGAGATGGAGAAATGCGGGCATGCGGGTGAAAAATAGCGAGCGGCTTGCTTTTCGAGTATTACAATGAAGACCCGTAAGATGTGAATGGAAAACTTCTACGGGAAGCGCAGGTAATTCAATATGACCAAGCATGTGTTTGTAACCGGCGGCGTAGTTTCGTCCTTGGGTAAGGGCATCACCGCGGCCTCGTTGGGCCGTCTGCTCAAGTCACGCGGCTACAAGGTGACGATGCAGAAGGCCGACCCGTATCTGAACGTCGACCCCGGCACCATGAGCCCGTTTCAGCATGGTGAGGTCTTCGTGACCGAGGATGGCTACGAGTCCGACCTGGACCTGGGCCATTATGAGCGCTTTATTGACGAGAATCTGACCCGTGATTCCAACTTTACGACCGGCGCTATCTACAAGAGCCTGATTGCCCGCGAGCGTCGCGGTGACTTTTTAGGCGGCACCGTTCAGGTGATTCCGCACGTCACCAACGCCATTAAGGATAAGTTCCGCCGCATCGAGGAGCAGACCGGTTCCGACGTGGTCATCACCGAGCTGGGCGGCACGATTGGCGATATCGAGTCGCAGCCGTTCGTGGAGGCCATCCGCCAGTACCGTAAAGAGGCCGGTCCCGAGAACGTCTGCTACATCCACGTGTCGCTCGTCCCCTATATCGCCGCCGCGCACGAGGTCAAGACCAAGCCCACGCAGCATTCGGTCAAGGAGCTTCGCAGCTTTGGCATTCAGCCCGACATCATTGTGCTGCGTTCTGATCACCACATCGACGATGCCATCCGTGGCAAGATCGCAAGCTTCTGCGACGTCGATACCGACTGCGTCTTTACCAACGAAGATTGCGCGAGTATTTACGAGGTGCCGCAGCTGCTCGCCGAGCAGGACTTTGACCTGCGCATTTGCGAGCGCCTGGGCTTGGACCCGCGCGAGCGCGACATGAGCGAGTGGAACGGGTTCCTGCGCAAACAGAATCATGCCAACCACCATGCCGACAAGGTCAAGATCGCCGTTGTGGGCAAGTACACCCAGCTCCCCGATGCCTACCTGTCGGTTATCGAGGCCCTGCATCATGCAGGCGTTTTCTATGATCGTCATGTGGACGTGCAGCTGGTCGACGGCGAGAGCCTCGACGAGCAGAACGTCTCCGAGGTGCTGGGCGACGCATCGGGCATTTTGGTGCCCGGCGGCTTTGGCAAGCGTGCCCTGGAGGGCAAGATTCTTGCTGCCGAGTTTGCTCGCGAGCATAAGATTCCGTATCTGGGCATTTGTCTGGGCATGCAGGTCGCCGTGTGCGAGTTTGCCCGCAACGTGGTCGGCCTTGCCGGCGCTAGCTCCTCCGAGTTCGATCCGGACGGTCCGTTTAGCGTAATTGACCTGATGAGCTCGCAGGAGGACGTGACCGAGAAGGGCGGCACCATGCGCCTGGGCGCCTATCCGTGCAAGCTCGCCGCCGATACCCTTGCGCGCGAGGCCTATGGCGAGGAGCTTGTCTATGAGCGCCACCGTCATCGCTTTGAGTTCAACAATGCCTTCCGCGACCAGCTCGAGGACGCGGGTTTGGTTATCTCGGGTCTTTCGCCTGACGAGCGTCTGGTCGAGATGGTCGAGCTGCCGCGTGACGTGCATCCGTGGTATGTGGCCACCCAGGCCCACCCCGAGTTTAAGAGCCGTCCGACCAAGCCGCAGCCTCTGTTCCGCGAGTTCGTGCGCGCCTCGATTGGCCAGCACGAGGGTGTCGATCGCCTGCAGGTGACGCCCATGAACCTCGCGACGGACTAAGGGTGTCAGCTAACGAAAGACATACCGAAGATACTCCCTCGTTGCTCGATACGGTGACGGGGGAGTATCTTGATTACCTTGCGGTCGAGCGAGGCTTGGCGCGCAATACGATCGCGGCATATCGTCGTGACTTGACGACTTACTGTTCCTACCTGGAGCGGGCCGGTGTTGAGTCCTTTGAAGGCGTGAACCGTCAGATAATAGAGGGTTTTGTCGGTGATCGGCGCGACGGGGGCTACTCCGATGCCTCGGTGGAGCGTGCAGTTGCGGCCGTGAAAGGTTTGCATGCCTTTTTGGTTCGCGATGGAATCGTCGCCCAAAACCCGACGGCTGCACTGCGCCTGCCCAAAAAGGCAGAGCGCCTTCCGGAGTGTCTCTCGGTAGGGGATGTCTCGGCGCTCCTCGACCAAGATTTCCCGGAAGGGGAGATGGGTTTGCGGGACCATGCCATTTTGGAAGTGCTCTATGGATGTGGCCTGCGCGTGAGCGAGTTGGTGGGGCTCGATGTAGGCGACGTTCATTTTGACGACGGCTTTGTGCTGGTGCGCGGCAAGGGCTCGAAGGAGCGGCTTGCCCCACTCGTGGGAAGTGCCGCACGGGCTATGGCTCAATATATTGCTGATGGGCGTCGGCGCCTGGCCGCTCATGCCCGCGGGTCAAAGACGCCGGCAGTCTTTTTAAATAAGAACGGTGGTCGCCTGTCGCGTCAGAGTGTTCACGTCATATGCGAGCGATACGGGCGTCAGGTGGGACTGGTGGGGCTTCATCCTCATGCCTTGCGTCACTCCTTTGCGACCCATATGCTTGCGGGCGGTGCCGACCTGCGCGTGCTACAGGAGATTTTGGGACATGCCGACATTTCGACCACACAGGTCTACACGCATGTCGACCGCACGCAGCTGACCGAGGTCTACCTGGCGGCTCATCCGTTGGCGCATCGCTAGCGACTCTTTGACCTGCATATTTACAACTAATGGGGGACGGACCCCAGGTTGTCGTGACGCGGTTTTGTGCGCGTATCGGCAATCTGGGGCCCGCCCCATCTTTTGTCTTGCGCCGATGCGCCGGTGGGTCGCGCGTGACGTTGGTGGGGAAGTTTGGGGGGGCGATGTGAACGGCGCGTAAAGGGACACAAAATTCGCCTCAAGGTCAACTTGAAGGTTGAGGTTGAAAGCCGGGCTGCTACAGATGGCATCCCGGCTTTGCTGTAAACACAACATGTTGTGTTTTCGAACATATGAACGAGGGTGTTTTACAGCACATAAAGGGTGGAGTGGTGGGGTGTTGTGGGGGAAGGTGTGGGGAAAGATGTTGAAAAATGGGGCAGTTCCCCATATTATTAATGACGTCGACAGGCGGGGTGGTTCCCCGCGTACGTGCCATCTGAGTAACCGAGGGGAGGGCGCACATGGGAATGACGGGTGCATACGAGCGCAATCTCGATGCAAAAGGTCGTCTGTCCCTGCCTGCACCCCTTCGCGAGGAGCTTGGAGAGCATGTTCGCGTGTTCAAAGCCCTGGATGTCGATGCTCTGTACGTGTTCTCTGCCGAGGCCTTCGATAAGTGGGTCGAAGGACTCTTCGCGGGTCGTGAGGGCCACGAGGGTTTTAACCCTCGTGACATCAACGACCAGAAACTCATGAGGGCGATCAACAAGCGCACCACCTCGATGGATGTGGACAGCGCCGGTCGTATCGGTCTTTCTGAGTCTCTCCGCAAGCAGGCGAACCTCGACCGCGAGGTCACGGTTGTGGGCAACTACGACCACCTCGAGGTTTGGGACCGTGCTACGGCCGATGAGGACGATGACGATGAGGCTCTGCTGGACCTCTTCTTCTCGTAAGGGCAAGGCATGAGTAACGGATGGAGCGTGGGATCTTGACACAAGAATATCGGCATGAACCTGTCATGCTCGGCGAAGTGCTTGAGTCGCTGCAGCTAAAGAGCGGATCTGTCGTCTGCGATTGCACCCTTGGCGGTGCCGGTCATTCGGTAAAGATGGCCGCGCAGGTGGGGGAGACGGGTCTTTTGCTTGGCGTCGATCAGGACGACATGGCCCTCGAGGCCGCTGGTGCCCGTCTGGACCGCGAGGTCCCCGGCGTCCCGCATCAGCTGCTGAAGGGCAACTTTGGCGACTTGGACGAGCTGCTTTGCTCGGCCGAGGTGCCCGGGGTCGATGGCTTCCTGTTCGATTTGGGCGTTTCGTCACCGCAACTCGATATCCCTGGCAGGGGCTTTTCGTATAACGAAGATGCCCCATTGGACATGCGGATGGATCCGGGTAACAACACCTTAAACGCAGCTGAGGTCATCAACACCTATAACGAACACGACCTCGCCCGGATTCTACGCGTCTATGGTGAAGAGAAGTTCGCCTCGCAGATCGCACGCGAGATCGTGCGTCGACGCGAGTCCGAACCGATTGAAACCACCGGTCAGTTTGTCGAGATCATCAAGGCTGGCATTCCGGCTGCCGCTCGTCGGCATGGCGGACACCCGGCCAAGAAAAGTTTCCAGGCCATTCGCATCGAGGTCAATCATGAACTCGATGTGCTCGAGAGAGGACTTGACGCCGCCACCAGGTGGCTCAACCCGGGCGGACGCATCTGCGTCATCTCGTATCACTCGCTCGAGGACCGTATCGTAAAGAACCACTTTAAGGAGATGAGCCAGGGGTGCACGTGTCCGCCGGAGATTCCGGTGTGCGTGTGCGGCAACGTGCCGATACTCAAGGTCATCACCCGCAAACCCTTGGTTGCCCAACCCGATGAGGTTGCGCGCAACCCTCGGGCGAGATCAGCCAAAATCCGTGTGGCGGAGCGCTTGTAGCGTTACGCGCGCGATATTGGACCTCCCGCTCGCACCATAAACGAAGCTTAAACACACTACCAACGTACTCGGGATGGGAGGCGGCATATCATGGGCTACAACACCTCAAACGCAGCACTCGCCTATGATATGAACGCCATGCCCGCCTACCGCGAGGCACCGCAGGCGCCCGCTGCTCCTCGTGAGCAGCGCACACCGCGCTTTGATGTCTACACGGGCGCGGGCCGTCAGGCAAACCAGGCGGTAAGCCCGGTTTTCATGAGCGTTCTTAAAACGTTTTGCATCATTGCGGCTATCTTCATGACGATTGGCGTCGCCCGCGTGGCGCTTGCAAGCGTTACGGCCCAGGTGCTCAACAGCAACGCCGAGCTTACCAACACGCTCGAGAAGGCGACCGATGAGAGCTCTGACCTTGAGGTCATGCACTCTGTTTATGGTGCCGATACGCGCATTCGCGATCTTGCGGGCGCTTATGGCATGGTGGAGCCCAGCGAGAGCGTTACACTTGATTTTTCGCAGGATGCAGCCGCGGGCGCTAGCTCGGTTGCGGCTGTCCAGTAATAAGACGGTAGCTGAGTATGACAAATGATTATCGCCGCGGTCCAGACGGGAGTCGCGGGCAGGGACGTCCCTCTTCGCAGGGACGTTCTGGTTATCAAGGATCGGGTCGGTCATCTTACAACTTGGGGTCGAATCGTGGCAACGACCCAATGTCGCGCCTTCGCGGCTCGGATGACCCTCAAGTACGCAATAGCAGATCGAATAGACGATCTTCGACCGAATGGCTTACGGGGACGCCATTGCCTCGCCGTAATGTCGTCATGGGTTGTATCGGTTTGGGCCTGGCTGCGGGCGCCATCCGCCTTACCGACTACCAGATCGTAAATGCCGATGAGTTACGCGGGCGCGCCGATGCTCGACGCCTGCTTGCGGAGACGCTTTACGCCAAACGCGGCACGATTTACGACCGAAACGGCAACGTGCTGACGTCGTCGGTCGAGTGCAGCAATGTCGCCGTGAATCCACAGCTGATCGAGGATGTCGATAAAACGGTATCGGCCTTGGTTAAGGCGACTGGAATCGATAAGAAGACTTGCCGCAAGCTGGTTCAGTCCGATGGCACTTGGGTGTATATCAAGCGCCAGGTGGACGAGGACGATGCCGCGGCATTGAAGAAGAAAAATCTGCCCGGCGTGCTCTTTGAGCAGGCGATGAAGCGGGTGTATCCATACGGCAATCTGGCTTCGCAGGTTCTAGGCGTGGTGAACGTTGACAACGTGGGCCTAACGGGCCTTGAAAAGCAATATGACAAATTGCTGACCGGAACAAACGGCACGCTGGTACGAGAGCGTGCGAGGGACGATAGCTATATTGCGGGTGGCGCCTATAAAAAGGTTGCCGCCATCGATGGCGTTGACATCGTGACGACGCTGGATGTCAATATCCAGCGTGCAGCAGAGGACGCTCTGGCGGAGGCGGTCGAGAAGACCAAAGCCAAGAACGGTTCGGCTTTGGTGACAGACCCTACTACCGGCGAGATTCTGGCCGCCTGTTCGTATCCGACCTACGACCCGACCAATCTGGAAAACGCCAAGACCGAGGATATGAACTTGCGCTTGGTCACCGATGCGTATGAACCCGGTTCGGTCTTTAAGACGCTCGTTGCAGGTGCGGGTTTCGATTTGGGCGTCGTGCGCTCGAGTACGTCGTTTGAGGTGCCGGCGAGCATTAAGGTCGGCGACGATACCGTCACCGATGCCGATAAGCGTGACTACGCCATGACCATGGATGTGCGCGAGATGATGCGCCGCTCATCCAATGTTGGCTTTGTATTGGTCGGGCATAAGATCGGCGCGGACGATTTTGCCGCGTACGTGGACAAATGGGGCGTTGGACACAGTTCGGGCATCGATTTTCCCGGCGAGAGCCTTGGCATTGTCAAGGAGCGTGACCAGTATGACGGCGCCACGTTGGGCTCGATGAGTTTTGGCCAAGCGCTGTCTGTCTCGCCGATCGAGATTGCGCGCGCCGTGGGTGGCATTGCCAACGACGGCGTGATGATGACGCCGCACTTTTATAAATCCAGCAAAGGCGAGGAGAAGGACTGGGGCGAGGGCGAGCAGGCGATTTCTGGGGACGCCGCCGCCCAGGTGATATCGTGCATGCAGACGGTCGTTTCCGAGGGCACGGGTGTCGGGGGCGCCGTCGACGGTTACGACGTGGCGGGTAAGACCGGTACGGCCGAGCGCGCCGATGAAAAAGGCGGCTACCTCAAAGCGAGCTATATGTCGTCCTTTATGGGGTTTGCCCCGGCGCAAGCACCCAAGGTTTTGTGCTATATCACGCTCGACGGAACGCCGAGCGGTTCGGATGCCGCCGCCGTGCCGTTCCAGGTCATTATGGCTAACGCGCTCGATGTGTTGGGTATCCCACGCACCAAGTAGGGGGTTACAATCCTGAAAAGGGCTGTCGATTAATCTGGAGGGTGTTCACATGCCCTGCACCACGCATGCGCGGCGCTGGGATACAATACGCCGATAGCATTATTAGGTTTACAGGGGAGCTGCAATGATAGAGATCGCCGTCAACAACCTCGCGGCCGCAACAGGGGCCCGAACCGTGACGGGAGAAGCCGATCGGGTATGCCGTGGGTGCGTTATCGACTCGCGCCAGGTTGAGGAAGGCGCGATTTTTGTTGCCTTTCCGGGTGAAAAAGTCGACGGCAACGATTTTGCTTCCCGCGCCATCGAATCGGGCGCCGGCGCTGTTGTGATGACGCGCGAGCCCAACGCCGAGCTTGTATCGCTGGCTCAGCGTAAGGGCTGCGCCATCCTACACACCGATGATCCCGAGGAATTTTTGCTGCGCCTGGCACATGCCTATCGCACGCAGCTTGGCTGCCTCGTGGTTGGCATTACCGGCTCTATCGGTAAGACGACGACCAAGGATGTCCTTGCGGCAGTGCTTGCCAAGCGCTATCGCGTTTGGGCCACCAAGGGTAATTTCAACAATCTGATCGGTATGCCGCTCACGGTTTTGGCCGCTCCTGCCGACACCGAGGTGCTGGTTCTCGAGATGGGTATGAACCATTTTCACGAGATCGAGCGCCTTTCTCGGTCCGCCAATCCCAACCTTGCCATCGTGACCAAGATCGGCACCTCTCATATTGGAATCCTGGGAAGTCGCGAGAATATCGCCCGCGCTAAGTCCGAGATTGTTGGGGGCATGTGTGCCGCCGACGACCTTCTCCCGTTGCTGGTTTTGGGCGGCGAAGACGACTTCACCCCGTTCATTCGTGAGACGTTTGCCGAGCCCGCGGGTATCGACGTGATGCTGGCGGGTGTTTCGGATGTTGATGAGGTTTGCGCCCGCGGCATTCACATTGATGACGAGGGCCGCCCGGTCTTTACGCTTGACTTTGGCATGGGTGAGTCCGTTGACACCATGCTCGTCATTCCCGGCGTCCAGTCCGTTCCCAATGCCGTTAAGGCCGCCGCAGTTGCCTATCGTTTGGGTGTGACCCCCGAGCAGATCGATGCTGCCTTTAGGGGTATCGCGATTACCGGTCATCGTCAGGAGATCAAACACGCCAAGAGCGGTGCCCGCATTATCGACGACTCGTATAACGCCAGCGCCGAATCCATGGCTGCTGGCCTTGACCTGCTGTGCTCGCTTTCGTGTTCTGGCTCTCGAATGGCGATTCTGGGCGAGATGGGCGAAATGGGCGACGAGGCCCCCCGCATGCATGAGCTGGTGGGCGCCTATGCCGCGGCTAAGAAGCTCGATATGCTGGCGTGCGTGGGCGGTGAGCTGGCCGCTCGTATGGCCGAAGCCGCGCGCATGATGGGCATGGATGAGGACCGCATCCAGGTGTTCTCCGATTATCAGCAGGTGCTCGACCGTATGGCCGGCGCACTTGAGAAACATGATGTTGTGCTGGTCAAGGGCTCTCGCTTTGTCGAGCTCGACCGCTTTGTGGAAGGTGTGTGCTAGCCCATGTTCGGGAACCCCGCGTATCCTACATACCAGGCCTTTTTGGGACTTGGCATCGCCGCCGCCATTGCGCTGCTGCTCATGCCGTGGTGGATCAAGCTTCTTAAGGTCGAGGGTATCGGCCAGCAGGTCCGCGCCGATGGACCCAAACGCCACCTGATTAAGCAGGGCACGCCCACCATGGGCGGCGTTGTCATTCTCGTAGCCGTTTCGCTGACGTGCCTTTTGATGGGCAAGCTCACCACCGAGCTTGTGCTCGTGCTGCTTGCCACGCTTGCAACCGGCGTTCTGGGCCTTATCGACGATTTGACATCTGTCACGCACGGTCGTTCGCTCGGCCTGACGCCCCACGCCAAGATGATCGGTCTCACCATCATCTGCGTCACGTTTACTGTGCTTGCCGTCAGCTGGTGCGGCGTTGCCCCCGAGATTCGTTTTCCCGGCGGTCTGACGATTGACCTCGGTATCTTCTCGACCACCATTGGTGGCCTTACCTTTCCGTGGCTCTATATCGTCTTTTGCTGGCTGATGATCGCCGGTCTTTCTAATGCCGTGAACCTGACCGATGGCCTGGACGGCCTTGCCGGTGGCACCTCCATGATTGCCATGCTTGCCATGGCTGCCATGGCGTTTTTGCACGGTGACGTAAACCTGTCTATCTTCTGTACCGCATGTGCTGGTGCTTGCCTGGGCTTCCTTTGGTTCAACTGCTATCCGGCGAGCATCTTTATGGGTGATACCGGCTCTCTTGCCTTGGGTGCAGCCTTTGCCTGCACGTCCATTATGACCAACACCGAGGTCGTCTCGCTCATCATCGGCGGCCTGTTTATCGTCGAGACCCTGTCGGTCATGATTCAGGTCGTCTACTTCCACTTTACGCATAAGCGCGTCTTCCTTATGGCGCCCATTCATCATCATTTCGAGAAGAAGGGATGGGCCGAGACTAAGGTCGTCATCCGTTTTTGGATTGTCGCTGCCGCTTTTGGCGCTCTGGGCCTTGCCCTGTTTTTCCAGTTGGGATAGTGGTTTTTCATGCCTCTTGCAGATTCCTTTAGCCTGCTCGTCTTGGGCCAGGGTAAGTCCGGTCTAGATGTCGCTCGCTGGGCGCTTGCGCACCCCGAGCGCGTGAGTACCGTTACCGTGTACGGTGGCGGCACGTCCGAGCCCAATGATGCCACGCGCTCGCTCGAGGCGCGCGGGGTATCGTTTGTCTACGGAACCGAGCAGGTCGAGGGCGCGTTTGATGTATGTGTGACGTGTCCGGGCATCTCGGAGTTCTCGGCATTCTTTAAGGCTGGCCGCGATCACGCTGCCCAGATCATGGGTGAGCCCGAGTTTGCCTACCGCCTGTCTCCCCAAAATTGGATCGCCATTACGGGCACCAATGGCAAGACGACCACCACGTCGCTGACCGACTACCTGCTTAAGGCAGCGGGCGAGGCGAGCGTTGCTGTCGGTAATATCGGTGAGCCTCCGGTGAACGAAATCGACGACCGCGCGCATAACGAGTGGTTTGTAGCTGAGCTTTCGAGCTATCAGATCGCAACGACGACCGAGCTTCACCCCCGTGTGGCGGTGCTGCTCAACATTACCCCCGACCATCTGGGCTGGCACAAGAGCCATAAGAACTATGCGCTCGCCAAGATTAAGCTCTTCGAGAATATGGTCGATGATGACCTTGTGGTTATCGACGTCGAGGATGCCGGTATCCATGAATTCGATGAGTATGTCTACACGCCGGGTCGTCGCATCTGCAAGGTCGCCTTTGACGAACCTGCGGGCGAGGACGCCGCATTTGTGCGCGATGGCAAGATGGTCATTCGCCTGAAGGGCGTCGAGACCCCGCTCATCGCCACGTCCGAGCTCAAAATCTCCGGACATCACAATGTCATCAATGCCCTGTGCGCTGCCACGGCTGCCCTGGCCGTCGGTGCCGATGTCGACGGTGTGTGTCGCGGCCTGGCCTCATTCCAGCCGCTGGAGCACCGCGTTGAGCCCTGTGGCGAGATCGATGGCGTGCGCTACGTCAACGATTCCAAGGCAACGAACACCGATGCGGTCGAAAAGGCCCTGACGGCGTTTCCCGACGACGACGTGATCTTGCTGCTCGGTGGTCACGATAAGGGCACGCCACTCGAGTCCTTCGCCCGCGTTGTCATGGACAACGTGCGATCGGTCGTCTGCTTTGGCGATGCGCGCGAGCGCTTTACCGCCGCTATGGACGAGGCCGATGTCGATGGTGACGTTGATATCGCTCAGGCTGACGACCTGCGCGACGCCGTCGACGTTGCCCGTTCGCTGTCGAGCCGAGGCGACGTGATCCTGCTTTCTCCCGCCTGTTCTTCGTTCGATGAGTTCTCGGGCTACGAGGAGCGCGGCCGCGTGTTTAAGGACTACGTGGCCCAGCTTGCCGCCGCAGCGAAATCGCAAATGGAATAGGGGCCGCCGGTGAGAGAGGAGAGCCCCCGACAAGATATGAGGAGGCCCGACTCGGACCGTGCTTCCTCGCAGCGCAGTACGCCGCGTTCCGGTCGCGGCGGGCAGACGCTCAGCGAACGCTATATTGCCGGCGTCCCCGCCCGCATCATGCGCCCTCGTTTGATATTCATGGCGTGCCTGTTTACTTTAGTGTGCTTTGGGCTGCTGATGGTGTACTCGGCGTCATCGGTCGAGGCATTGCACGAGAACGGCTCGGCGACGTTTTTCCTGGTTCGACAGGCTACCTTTGCCGGAGTTGGCGTGCTTGCCATGGTTGCGATCGTTCGCGTCTTGCCGGACAGCTGGTTTGGGGAAAATGTACTTAGGATCTTCCTTATCGGCATGATTCTCTTGTTGTTTGCGGTATTTCTTGTCGGCAGTGGCAGCCGTGGCGCCACGCGCTGGCTCAACATCGCCGGTATTCAGTTCCAGCCGTCTGAGTTTTTAAAGCCGTTTGCCATCGCGTATTCTGCCATCATACTCGACCGTTTCTTTTCGCCCGGTGGCAACATCAACGAGTTCCTTCGTAAGATGGTCGTCTACTTGGGCATTTCGCTCTTTTTGATCTTTATCCAGCCCGATTATGGCACCGTCTTGATCATCTCGCTGACCCTCATGTGTATGGCGTTATTTGCGGGCCTAGACCCCAAGTTTATCATCGGCGTGATCATTCTCGTCATTGTCATGAGTGTGTTTGCGCTTGTTGCAGAGCCGTACCGCATGGTGCGTGTTCAGGTTGCCCTGAACCCTTGGGCCGACGAGTATGGCGATGGCTATCAGGCAACGCTTGCCATCATGGCGTTTGCTTCGGGCGGCTTGTTCGGCCGCGGCATCGGTAACTCCACCATGAAGTATTCGTATCTGCCCGAGGCACACAACGACTATATTCTGGCCATTATCGGCGAGGAGGTCGGTTTTGTCGGGACCGCGCTGCTCTTCCTGGTCTTTGCGATGCTGATTTACTCAGCGTTTCGCATTGCCGAACAGGCTGCGGACCGTCGCGGAGCGCTCATGGCATCGGGTTCCGCAGTCATTCTCGCGGTACAGTTTTTGATCAATGCGCTGGGCATCCTCAACGTGTTTCCCATGACGGGTAAGCCGCTGCCGTTTATCAGCTACGGCGGTTCGTCGATTATCGTATCGCTTATGCTTGCGGGGCTGATCTTGCGCGTCTCGCACGAGAGCGCCCGTCGTGATGAGTACGACCGTCGCCGCGAGAGCTTTGCCGTTATGGACGAGAGCACCGCCGGCGTGCCCCATGTGCGCGGCGATCGCCCTTCGCGCAACGGTTTTACCGTCTTGGATGGCTCTGCGTCCGAGCCGGCGGCTCGTCCGCGCCCGCGAACGGCTCCGCAGGGGCGTCCCCAACGCCCGAACCCCCGAAGCTCGGGCGGCGGATATAATCGAATCAATTTGAATTCGGACCCGTCGGCGCGTCTGCGCACCGACGATCAGGGACCGCGCGTACGAAGGGATTTTCATGACCGATAAGATGACCGTTGCTATCGCAGCCGGCGGCACGGCGGGACATATCAACCCTGCGCTTGCCTTGGCTGAGGAGTTGCGCGACCGCGGACATCATGTTGTGTTCGTGGGCCAGTCGCACAAGCTCGAGGGTCGTTTGGTTCCCGAGGCCGGGTTCGATTTTGTACCTATCACGGTCACGGGCTTCGACCGCTCCCGTCCTTGGACCGCGCTGAGCTCGCTGTGGCGCGTCAATAAGGCCAAGCGCTCGCTCGCCAGCCATTTCTCAAAGGTTGGCAAGCCCGATGCGGCTATCGGTTTTGGTGCCTACGTCGAGGTCCCGCTGCTGGGCTGGTGCAAGGATGCGGGCGTTCCGTATCTGCTGCACGAGCAGAACTCTGTTCCGGGCCTGGCCAATAAGATGATGAGTTCCCATGCCGCCCGCGTGTGTATCTCGGTGCCGGCTGCGCGCTCTGTCTTTGAGCGCGAGGGCGACCCCGAGCATGTGCTCATGACCGGTAATCCGGTGCGCCGCTCGGTCATTGAGGGCGATCGCGCCCGCGGCCGCGAGGCACTTGGCGTGCCCGAGGATGCGACGCTTCTGCTCGTCTTTGGTGGTTCGCTCGGTGCCCAGCATCTCAACGAGCGCGTAGCCTCGCTCAAGAGCGAGCTGCTGACCCGCGAGAATCTCTACATTTTGCATTCGACGGGAGCCGACGGCTTTGAGGACACCGAGCGTGCTTTGGCGCTGACGTCCGATGAGACGAAGCGCTATCGCGTCCAGCCCTACATTGACAACATGGGCGACATGCTAGCTGCAGCTGACCTGGTGCTCTCGCGCTCCGGCGCCTCGAGCGTGGCCGAGATTGCCGCCCTCGCCGTGCCTTCGGTGCTCGTGCCGTATCCGCATGCCACGGCCGACCACCAGACGACCAATGCGCGTTATCTGGTCGATGCCGGTGCCGGCGTGCTTTGTGCCGATGCCGATATCGATGCTCCGGCGTTTGCCGAGGAGCTGCTGCATCTGGTCGATGACGCCGCAGCGCGCGATGCCATGCGTCAGGCGGCGCGCGGGTTGGCTCAGGACCGCGCCGCCGCACTTTTGGCCGATGCGGTAGAGGGTTTGCGTTAGTTAGACGGGATATCGAGCTTGCGCTCGCGCGGATGCGGTAGGTGCGGTACAGTTAACGGGTTACAGGCAGTGTTTACGCAAGGAGTACACGAGCACATGGCTGATTCCCAGACTGCAACCTCCGCGCCCGAGTTCAAGAGCGCCCACTTTATCGGTATCGGTGGCGCCGGCATGAGCGGTATCGCTCTCGTTTTGCACGAGCGTGGCTATGCCGTTACCGGTTCCGACCTTAAGACCTCGCGCTACATTCGTCAGCTTACCCGTGCTGGCGTGAAGGTTCATGTGGGCCACGAGGCCGCCACGATCGATGAGGTCAAGCCCGACGTGGTCGTGGTCTCTACCGCTATTCCCGAGTCCAACCCCGAGCTTGTGCGTGCTCGCGAGCTCGGTATTCCTGTGTGGCCCCGCGCCAAGATGCTCTCGGCTCTGGGCCACGGCTACACCACCATCGCTGTTGCCGGCACGCACGGCAAGACCACGACGTCCTCGATGTGTGCCACCATGCTCGACCGCATGGGTCTGGATCCCAGCTTTTTGATCGGCGGTATCGTCGAGGGTTACGATACCAACGGAAAGAACGGCTCGGGTGACTACTTTGTCGCCGAGGCCGATGAGTCCGACAGCTCGTTCCTGTTCCTGAACCCCAACGTGGTCATCGTGACCAACGTCGAGGCCGACCATCTCGACCACTACTCGGGCATCGAGGAGATCGAGGCCACCTTTGCCAAGTTTATGGGCCTGGTTGGAGAGAGCGGTACCGTCATCGTTTGCGGTGAGGACCCGCATCTGGTCGAACTCGCCAAGTCGACGGGTCGCCACGTGCTTTCCTATGGCTTTGCCGAAACCAACGACGTCGTCTGCGTGCATCCGGATGTCAAGGGCATTCAGAGCGACTTTACCGTTCGCTTTGAGGATGGGACCGAGCATGCTGTCGAGATCAAGAGCAACCCCGGTCGCCACAACATGCTCAACGCCACGGCAGTGCTAACCGTTGCCCATGTCCTGGGTCTCGACGTCGATGCCGCAGCTGAGGCGCTTTCGAGCTTTGAGGGCGTCCGCCGCCGCTTTACCCATGTGGGCGATATTGATGGCATCAGCGTGGTCGATGACTACGGCCATCACCCCACCGAGATCAAGGCGACGCTCGCCGCCGCCTCGTCGCTAGGCTACAAGCATGTTGACGTCGTGTTCCAGCCGCACCGCTATTCGCGTTTGCAGGCGCTGTGCGATGACTTTGCCGATGCCTTCGCCAATGCCGATAAGCTGCTGCTCATCGATGTGTTCTCTGCCGGCGAGATGCCGATTCCGGGCGTAACCTCCAAGATGCTCGCTGATACTGTGCGCGCCAAGCACCCTGGCAAGGAGGTCGTGTACTGCTCCAGCCGTCTCGAGCTCAATCGTGAGCTCGAGAAGATGGTAGGTGAGGGCGATCTGCTGCTTACTATGGGCGCCGGCGACGTTACGACCGTTGGCCCTGAGTTCATCGAGTATCTGACTGCCAAGAAAGACGCTTAGCCCCTATGGGTCTGTTTAACGCCGTCATGGCGCTTTCGGGCATGATCGACACGGATGTAGTCGAGGATGAACGCCTTGCGCGTCATACGAGTTATCGTATCGGCGGCAAGGCCGACCTCTTCGTGACGTGCCATAGCTATCATGCCCTTCGTCGTGCCGTGGCGGTGCTCGACCGTGAGCAGGTGCCGTGGGTCATTATCGGCAAGGGATCTAATCTGCTCGTTGCCGATGCGGGCTATCGCGGCGCCGTCATTTCGCTGGGGCGTGAGTTTCAGCGCACCGTTGTTGCCGAGGACGGTTGCACGCTGACCGTTGGCGCGGGCGTTATGTTCGCACGTTTGGTCAACGATGCCCTGTCGCGCGGGCTTTCGGGCCTTGAGTTTGCGGTTGGCATCCCCGGCTCGGTCGGCGGCGCCGTATCTATGAACGCCGGTACGCGTACCGAGTGGATAGGTTCGCTTGTCGAGGATGTGGTCACGTTTGACCCGGCATCCGGCATTAAGCATTATGCGGGGTCCGAGATTGCCTGGGGCTACCGTGAGTGCAGCCTGCCGCGTAACGAGATTATTCTCGAGTGTGTGCTTAAGCTCAAGCCTGCGCCTAAGGCCGTCATTCGCGAGCGTATGGAGCGGTACCTGACGAGGCGCAAACGCACGCAGCCCATGGGTCGCGCTTCTTGCGGGTCGGTCTTTCGCAATCCACCCGACGCGAGCGTTGGCAAGCTGATTGAGGATTGTGGATTAAAGGGTTTTTCGGTTGGCGGTGCGGAAGTTTCGCCCGTACACGCTAATTTTATCGTTAATAACGGTACCGCCTCGGCCGATGACGTGGCCGCGGTTATCAGGCATGTGCACGGAAAGGTGAGGGAGGCGTATGGCATCGAGCTCAGACCGGAAGTCAAATTCCTCGGCTTCTAGAGCATCGAAACCTACCTTCCGCCGCGCCGGAGGGCGTTCCGGCGCACCCGTCCAGCCTCAACGCAAGCCCCCTGTGTCCTCCAAGCCCGCTGGATCCGTACGGTCCGCCAAACGTCCGGTCGTCGGCTCGCAACTTGGTGGACGCACTGCCGCAAAAAAGACGGTTCACCCGGCTCCGCGCCCCTCGGTGACGTCTAAGTCGGCGATGGGTGCCAAGCCCTCTCGCCCCATAGTGACGCCCAAGCCCTCGCTGGGGGCTAAAGCGACGCATCCCGGCCGTACGTTGGGCGCTGCCAAGCCGCGCTCGTTGACGTCGGTGCCCGCCACTAAGGCACCTGCGACCAATAAGGGTATCAATCCGCTGTCGTCGCTTGGCGCCATGGCGAGTAAGACGTCCGAGGCCGCCTCTGCCGTTAAGGGCAAGGGCAAAATCGTGGGCGGTATCTTGGCGGCTGTGGCCGTGCTTGCCGTCGTTGCCATCGTCGTTATCAATTCCGGCCTGTTTGCCGCTACCGATATTCAGATCGAGGGCAGCGAGCATGTGACCAAGCACGATGCCATGCAGCTGATCAGTCTGCCCGAGAACACATCGCTCTTCAACGTAAATCCCGACCAGATTACCGAAGATCTCAAGCAGAACCCGTGGGTCTCGGGCGTGGACGTTCAACGGCAGTTTCCCCACACGCTCGTCATTACGCCGACGGAGCGCAAGGTCACCGCGATCGCTTATATAAGTTCCGACGATCTTGCCTGGGCCATCGGCGACGATGACACCTGGATCGCACCGCTTTCGACCTCTGTGGAGGTGGACGACCAGGGAAATGTCGTCACTTCGGGTGAGGGCGCCAACACGTTGAGCGGCATCGATGCTGCGTTGGCGCTGGCCAAGCACTACGGGGCCGTGCTGCTTACCGATGTCTCGGCTGATGTCGAGCCGGTCTCGGGGCGGGCTGTTTCTTCCAAGGCCGTTAAAGCGGGCCTGGATTACGTGCGTGGTTTTTCCGGCGAATTCTTGGCGCAGATCAAGGATATTTCTATACCTTCGGTCGAGGCCATCTCGGCGAATCTTGATAATGGCGTTGAGGTCTCGCTGGGCGATTCTGATGATATCGCCAAGAAGGAACGCGTCGTGACCAAGCTTCTGTCGCAGGTAGAGGGCGTAACCTACATTAACGTTCGGTCTCCCGGCAACTATACGTTTAGAAACGCACCGACCGCTTAGCGTCGGTGCGTGGCTTTGTTGAGGGGCCATACCACGCCGTTTATCTGGTTTGTTTGGTTTTCACGGTCAATTATTTGACTGATACGTTCATAATGTGCAAACATAATACGGTTTACCTTTGCATTTACTTTCAACCTGAAGGTTAATGTGCGCAGGGGTCAACCCATGCTATGGCTATAACCTTTGTTCGGAGGACCGACATGCACGAGACAGAGATCAACAACTACCTTGCCGTCATTAAGGTGGTCGGCGTCGGCGGCGGCGGTACCAACGCGGTCAATCGAATGATCGAAGAGGGCATTCGTGGCGTCGAGTTTGTTGCCATCAACACCGATGCTCAGGCGCTCGCGATCTCTGATGCCGATATCAAGGTCCACATCGGCACCGACCTTACCCGCGGCCTGGGCGCTGGCGCCAACCCCGAGGTTGGTCGCAAGGCTGCCGATGAGTCCCGCGATGACATCGCCGAGGCGCTCGCTGGCGCCGACATGGTGTTCATCACCTGCGGTGAGGGCGGTGGCACCGGCACCGGCGCCGCTCCCATCGTTGCCGATATCGCGATGAACGAGGTCGGTGCGCTGACCGTCGCCGTCGTGACCAAGCCCTTCACCTTCGAGGGCCGCAAGCGTAAGAAGAGCGCCGAAGAGGGCATTAAGACCCTTTCCGATTGCGTCGACACCATGATCGTTATCCCTAACGACAAGCTGCTCGACATCGCCGAGAAGAAGACCACCATGCTCGAGGCCTTCGCGATTGCCGATGGCGTCCTTTCCCAGGGTACCCAGGGCATCACCGACCTCATCACCGTCCCGGGCATCATCAACCTGGACTTCGCTGATGTTAAGACCATCATGAAGCAGGCCGGCACCGCCATGATGGGTATCGGTACTTCTTCTGGGGACACCCGTGCCGTCGACGCCGCCCAGCAGGCTATTTCCAGCCCGCTGCTCGAGAGCTCTATCGATGGTGCTACGCGCGTCCTGCTCTCCATCGCCGGCTCCAAGGATCTGGGCATCCAAGAGATCAGCGACGCTGCCGACGTTGTCGCCAACGCCGTCGATCCCGAGGCCAACATCATCTTTGGTACCGTTGTCGACGAGTCCCTGGGCGATCAGGTGCGCATCACCGTTATCGCTACGGGCTTCTCCGACTCTAATGTCAACCGTCAGGACGAGCTCTTCGCTGCCCAGCAGTCCCAGAGCAAGGCTTCCGTTGTCGAGCCTCAGCGTACCGCTCCCGCTGCAAGCTCGGCTCAGTCTGCCCCGACCCGCAATGTCGGCGGTACGGAGCTTCCCAATTTTGGTAACGACCAGTTTGAGCTTCCCGACTTCCTTAAGCGTGGTAGCTTCTAGTTCGTTTTTCTCAACGACCTGCACGGGGTGTGTCCATTTGGATGCACCCCGTTTTGTTTCTCGTTTGTAAACGAAAGTCTCCAATCTCTTTACGTTCCCCTTACGTTTGGTTCCTACCGCTGCGGGTATCCTTTTGTAGAAGTATGGCAGCCGTATGGCACGGACTGCTGCGGCTTGGCCGCGATACTCGTGTTATTAGGAGGCTTTAGTATGGCAGCACGTGCGGACAACGTTTCGCGTGTCGACCATGATGGAGTTACGTTGGTAGAGGGCGCGACGCACGATGTCCGCTTTGCCTTCACCGAACGCACTGGCGGTGTTTCCGAAGATGCGTACTCCTCACTCAATCTGGGCTCGCATGTTGGCGATGACCCCTTTGCCGTTCAAGAAAATCGTCGCCGCGTACTCGAGGCCATGGGTATTGTCGAGTGCGAGCACAACCTGCTTGTCCCCAATCAGGTACACGGTGACAATGTCGTGACGGTGACCTCGAACGGCGCCGATGATCTCGAGAACATTCGCGAGCAGATTGCCGAGGGCTGCGATGCCCTCGTCTGCACGGCGCATGAGGTGCCCGTGATGCTTTGCTTTGCCGATTGTGTTCCCGTTGTGCTGGTGGCTCCCGGCGGCTTTGCCGTGGTGCATTCTGGCTGGAAGGGCACGATTGCGCGCATTTCCGCCAAGGCGTGCCAAGCGCTCTGCGAGGCGGCTGGCTGCAAGCCAGACGACATCTCTGCCTATATTGGGCCCCATATCCTGGGTGACGAGTACGAGGTGTCCCAAGAACTTATGGTCCGCTTTGCCTCCGAGTTCGCGTGCATCGATGCTGCCGCTTCTCGTATGCTCGATCTTTCCGCCGCCATTCGCGAGGCGCTGATGGACGCCGGCGTCGAAGCGAACGGCATTGTGGACACCAAGCTCTCCACCGTTCGTCAGAACGACCGCTTTTATTCCTACCGCAACGAGGGCGGCACCTGTGGGCGCCATGCTGCGATCGGCGTGATGCTATG
The DNA here is from genome assembly GCF_052064015.1 of Collinsella sp. HCP3S3_D1. Classification (NCBI taxonomy): domain Bacteria; kingdom Bacillati; phylum Actinomycetota; class Coriobacteriia; order Coriobacteriales; family Coriobacteriaceae; genus Collinsella; species Collinsella sp. HCP3S3_D1. The sequence goes on along the minus strand of NZ_JBQHWK010000009.1, from coordinate 84,602 downwards.
AGAAAGATCGCATCGGTCCTAAGCGCGGCAGTGCTCACGCTTACGCTGTGTGCCTGCTCCTCGGGATCTTCCACGTCTTCTATCACCGTGGCCGGCTCGACCACCTGCCTTCCCATTGCCGAGATTGCGGCCGAGGGCTTTAAGGAGGAGACCGGCACCGACGTGCTCGTCTCTGGCCTTGGCTCTTCTGCCGGTATCGAGGCCGTCAGCAACGGCACGGCTGACATCGCCAGCTCGTCTCGTGGCCTCAATGCCGACGAGCAGGATCTGGGCCTGACCCCGATTGTAATCGCGCACGACGGCATCGCAGTCATCGTGAACGACGGTAATCCGGTCGACAACCTCTCGACCGAGCAGCTTCGCGACATATACGCCGGTAAGATTACCAACTGGAAGGAAGTCGGCGGAGAGGACCTGAAGATTCAGGTTATTAACCGCGATGAGGCGTCCGGTACGCGCGAGGCCTTCCGTACCATCGTGATGGACGGCACGCCGTTCGATCGTCGCTCTGCCGTTCTTTCGGGCACGGGCCAGGTACGCGATGTCGTATCCCGTTCGCGTGGTGCCATTGGCTACATCTCGCTGGGTTTTGTCGAGAGCCTCAACGCTAAGACTTCGGTTAAGGCTGTTTCGGTCAACCATGTCGAGGCATCCGAGAAGACGGTCGCAAGTGGCGGCTATCCCATCTCGCGCGACCTTTACTTCTTTGTGAAGGGTACGCCTTCGCAGCGTGCACAGGACTACATTGACTATGTGACGTCGGAGAAGATGGACAAGCAGATTCGCGAGGCGGGCTTTATTCCCGTCACCAACGACGGAAAGGGGAGTGAGTAGCATGGAAGCACAGGAAACCCCCCAGATTGAGCGAGAGGCTCAGGCGCCCAAAAAGCGTGAGTTGGCGTTGGTGTCGCGCAGCACCTATCTCAAAGAGAAGGCGCTGCAGTGGATCTTCTTTGCTTGCGCGTTCTTGGCGGTCGTTACCGTCATCCTGATTTTTGTCTTTACCACGTACTCGGCGTTGCCCGTCTTTACCGACATCGGTCTGGCGGACTTCTTTAGCTTTACGTGGGCGCCCTCCGAGGGCCACTACGGCATCATGTCGCTGCTGGCGGGCTCTGGTCTGGTGACGGTCGGTGCGCTCGCCATGGGTGTGCCCCTGGGTGTGGGCACGGCCGTGTATCTGGTCGAGATCGCCGGCAAGCGCGTGCGCAGTCTCATCAGCCCCGCCGTCGACCTGCTGGCGGGTATCCCCTCCATCATCTACGGTTTCTTTGGCATGGTTATCATCCGTCCGTTTATCGCGCAGCTGACCGGCGGTCTTGGCTTTGGTGCGCTGACAGCGTGGCTCGTGCTCGCCATCATGATCGTTCCCACCATCACCACGCTCACCATCGATGCCCTCAATTCCATTCCCATGGGCATTCGCGAGGCATCCTATGCCATGGGTGCCACCAAGTGGCAGACCATCTACAAGGTCGTGCTGCCTGCAGCCAAGTTGGGCATCGTCGATGCGATTGTCTTGGGCATGGGTCGTGCCATCGGTGAGACCATGGCCGTGCTCATGGTCGTTGGCAACGCTCCGGTCATCCCGGACAGCATCTCGAGCCCCATCTCGACGCTCACGAGCCAGATCGCGCTCGACATGAGCTATTCCTCGGGCCTGCACCGCTCGGCTCTGTTTGGCATGGGCGTGGTCCTGTTTATCATTTCCGCCGCATTGGTGGGCATCGTCCGTCTGATTTCCAAGAAGAAGAGGGGGTAGGCTATGTCCGATTCCGTTGACACGACGGTCGATACGACCTCGTCGCGCGAACGCATCAAGCGTGCCCTTTCCCATGGTAAGAAGGGCCGCATCAACAAGGATCTGTCCAACAAGATTATGCTCGGCGTGTTTCGCGCCGCGGCCTATATCACCACGCTGGTGCTGGTCGCCATCATCGCCTACGTAGTTATCAACGGTCTGCCGCACATCTCGCTCGACTTTATCTTTGGCTGGCCGCAGGGAGTAAACGCCGAGGGCGGCATTTGGCCCACTATCGTCTCGACCGTCTACGTGACGGCGCTCGCCATGCTCATCTGCACGCCGGTTGCCGTCTTGGCTGCGGTCTATCTGGCTGAATATGCCAAGCAGGGCAAGGTTGTCGACATCATTCGCTATGCTGCCGATGCCCTGGCCTCGGTGCCCTCCATTGTTATGGGCCTTTTTGGCTACGCCTTGTTTGTCGAGGCCATGGGCCTGGGTCTTTCGATGGTTTCGGCCGCCCTGGCGCTCGCACTTCTGATGCTGCCCATTGTCATGCGTACCACCGAGGAGGCAATCCGCGCCGTTCCGCGCTATATCCGTTGGGGCGCATATGGCCTGGGTGCCACCAAGTGGCAGGTCGTCTCCAAGATCGTGCTTCCTTCGGCTTTTGGCCGCATCGCCACCGGCATCGTACTTGCCATCGGCCGCGCCATCGGCGAGACCGCCGTGGTGCTCTACACCATGGGCCAGGCCATCAACCTGCCTATTTCGCCGCTCGATTCCGGTCGCCCCATGACCGTTCACCTTTATCTGCTTGCCAATGACGGCATCAACATGAACGCAGCCTACGGCACCGCGCTTTTGCTGATGGCGATTATTCTGGCCTTCAACCTGTTTGCGCGTTATCTGTCGCGCAAGCGCCGCTAGTTAAGGAGTCCCATGTCCGTCTATCAGTCCGCTCCCACGCTGGAGCAAGCGGCCATCACGGCCAAGGATTTCAACTTTTGGTACGGTGACTTTCATGCGCTGACGGGGCTCGACCTCAACATCGCCAAAAACGCCATTACCTCGTTTATCGGCCCTTCGGGCTGCGGCAAATCGACGTTTTTGCGCTGTATCAACCGTATGAACGACCTTATCGAGGGCACGCGCGTCGAGGGCACCATGACGCTCGACGGCAACGATATCTATGCCGAGGGCGTCGACCCGGTCGACCTTCGCCGCCGCGTGGGCATGATTTTTCAGCAGCCCAACCCGTTCCCTAAATCCATCTACGAGAATGTTGCTTTTGGCCCTCGTCTGCAGGGCGTGACTAGCAAAAGCGACCTCGATGACATCGTGGAAGAATCGCTCAAGCGCGCCAACCTCTGGAAAGAGGTATCCAATCAGCTCAACAAGGATGGTTTGGCGCTCTCGGGTGGTCAGCAGCAGCGTCTGTGCATCGCGCGTGTGCTCGCGGTGCAGCCCGATGTCCTTCTGATGGACGAGCCCTGCTCCGCCATCGACCCCACGTCCGTCTCCAAGGTCGAGGATCTGATGGCCGAGCTGGCGCCCGAGATGACGATCATCATCGTCACACATTCAATGCAGCAGGCAGCCCGCATTAGCGACTACACCGCCTTCTTCTTGCAGGAGGTTGCCGGCGAGCCCGCCACGCTCATCGAGTATGGTCAAACCGACGCGATCTTCACCAGCCCGGTGGATTCGCGGACGGAAGACTATATCACCGGCCGCTTTGGCTGATCGGTGCGACTAGTCCCGAGCCGATCGGACCTGGTCCGGTGCGTATTCACTGTGCGGGCGGCATGACCGCACCCAACTGATTGGAGTGAACCATGCGCAAACTGTTTTCCCGTCAGCTCGTCGAGGCTCGTCACGAGATGTTGAGCATCTACGAGGCTGTAGACCTGGCTCTTCACGACGCCGTGAAGGCCTATGTGACCGACGACCGCAAGCTCGCCACCAAGACCAAGAAGCGCACGCTTTCGATTGACGCGCGCTGCGCCAACCTGGAGGCCGTGTGCTACAACCTGATCGCTACGCAGTCGCCGGTCGCCTCCGACTTCCGCTTGCTGCAGACAATCATCTACGTCGACTTTAACCTGCAGCGCATGACCGATAAGGTTCGCCAGATCTGCCGCGCCACGCGTCATATGGTCAAGGCCGATATCTCGCTGCCCCAGGAGCTCGTCGGTACGGTTGAGGCCGAGGCCGAAGCCGTATACCAGGTGCTGGGCTCGTCGCTTTCCGCGCTCGTCACCAACGACATGTCCATCATCTGCAACTTGGCCGTCGAGGACGAGCCGGTGCATGCGGCCTATGAGAAGTTCTTCCGTACCTTCAACCGCATGGACGCGGGCGAGTTTATGGACGACGACAGCAATTATGACGATCTGCGCCGCGCTATCATGGTTTCGCGCTACCTCGATCGCATCGCCTCGATTTCCATCGATGCCGCCTGCCGTCTGACCTTCCTTTTGACCGGCCAGCGCATGAACGCCGGCGATATCGCCCGTACGGACGAGGATGAGCTCGAGAGCATGCGCGTACCTTCGGGCGAGGGCGTCATCATGAGGCCCGCTGTCGATGCGCGCTTTGTTGCCAAGGTGCCCGCTAACGAGGTGAGCGAGGGTCTTCGCTACCTGCTCGAGCACCTCGAGGACGAGGACGATACCGAGGATGACGAGGAGTAGGGTAGCTCCGTTCGTCGAAAGATTGTAAATACCTAAGTGAGCGCGGCCTTGCACATGCAGGGCCGCGCTCTTGCGTTAGCATGGGACTACTTGTACGTCTGTCTGCGGAGGCGATTGGCAATGGATAATTATTTGAACGTGATGCGCGCTCGCCGCGAGCAGATTCTCGAACGCTTTTATGCCGCACTCGATCACGCGGGCCGTTCTCACGATGCCGCACGTCTGATTGCCGTCTCCAAGACCGTTGGCGTCGATGAGACCGTTGCCGCCATCCAGGCAGGGTATCGTCATTTTGCCGAGAACCGTCCGCAGGAGCTTGTTCGCAAGCTTGCGGGGTTGGCGGAGCATCCGGAGCTGCCCGAGGTGCGCTTCGATATGATCGGTAATCTTCAGACCAACAAGATCAATGCGGTGCTGGGTGCGGCCGAGCTGATTCATTCGGTGGGGTCGCTTCATTTGGCGCAGGCTATCTCGAGCCGTGCCGTCCGCAAGATTGAGGCGGGCGAGCTTTCTGCTCCCCAGCGGGTGCTGATAGAGGTCAATGTAAGCGGGGAGGAGTCCAAGGGCGGCTTTTCGCCCGATGAGGTTCGTGCCGCGGCTGGCGAGCTTGCGGAACTTGAGGGAATTTGTGTGCAGGGGCTTATGACCATGGCACCCCGGGGGAATAAGGATGTGGCGCGCCGCACCTTTGCCGGGCTGCGTGAGTTGAGGGATGAGCTGGAGACGGCACACCCCGATCTGTGTCTGCCTGAGCTATCTTGTGGCATGAGCGAGGACTTTGAGCCTGCCCTTGAGGAAGGCTCGACGCTTGTTCGCCTGGGCAGGGTAGTATTCAGCCCGGAGTTTGAAGTAAAATAAGAGCCTGAAGTGCGCGCTGATTATCAGAGCGCCTGCATTAGACCGTGAGAGGACACAACCATGGGTTTCCTTGACGAAATTAAAAATAAAATGCACCTAGGCGGCCAGCAGGGTTATGACCAGGGTTATGGCCAGGATGATGACTACGGTTACGATGACGGCTATGACGACGGCTATCAGAACAACGGCTACAGCGGTGCTTCGGGCGAGGGCTTCTACACGCAAGATGAACCGAGCAATGGACTGCTGGGGCAGACACGCCGCGGAGAGGCTGAGTCGGTTGCTGTGTACACGCGTTCCGGTCAACTGATCGGCGACGACTCCCGTCACGCTACGACGTACAATCCGCCTTCGCGCTCTCAGGATGCCGCTGCGGGCGGTTATCGTCCCGGCGCCTATGACACGCCGTCAAGCTACGCCGAGAACGCTCGGGTCCGCGCGGCCGCTGTGCCCGCTCCTGCTTCAACGCCGAGCGATGCCTCTGCCTATGCGAGCAATATCATCAACGCCACGCCTCAGTTGCCGGCCTACGTTCTTCGTCCGGAGAGTTATGACGACGTGGAGACGGTTGTGCGCCGCGTGCGTACCAAGCAGCCTGTCGCGCTGATCTTTGTGGGCGTTCGCACCGAGGTCGCCAAACGCGTCCTGGACTTTAGCTATGGCTTTGCCTGCGGCCTGGGCGCTTCGGTCAAAGAAGTGGGCGATCGCGTGTTTATGGTGCTGCCCGCCGGCTGCGAGGTCAAGGATTCGGATCTTAAGAAGCTTCGCGCCGACGGCTATCTCAAGTAAAGACAAGGCGAGGAGATTCCCATCAACATCTACACCATCGTTCAGCTTGTCAACACGCTGTTTAATTTTTATTCCACGTTGATTGTGGTCTACTGCTTTATGACGTGGATTCCCATGAAGCAGGGTGGTTTGCTACAGGATATCGCGGCGGTGCTCGACAGCGTTTGCGGCCCTTGGCTCAACCTGTTTCGCCGGTTTATGCCGCCGATGGGCGGTATCGATTTTTCGCCGGTCGTTGCGATTATTGCGTTGCAGTTGGTGCAGAAGCTCATTCTGCAGCTACTTATAGGTATACTCGTATAGGACTGGCTCAGTAACCTATGTCGGGCGCTTAGCGCCAAGGCGATGATAAAGGAGAACTTGTTATGGCTATTACCCCTGCTGACATCCAGGCTCAGACCTTCTCTGAGGCCAAGCGCGGCTACGATCCCGCCGAGGTCGACGTCTTCCTGGAGACCCTGTCCTCCGAGGTCGACGCTATGCTTGCCAAGATCGTTGATCTTAAGGGTCGCCTGACCGCCACCGAGCAGCAGCTTGCCGATACGCAGGCTCAGCTTGCGCAGGCCCAGGATTCTGCCGCTCAGGCTGCCCCTGTCGCCACTCCCGCTCCCGATTTCTCCGCTCAGGAGCGTCAGATTTCCGCCGCTCTCATTGCGGCTCAGCAGACCGCCGAGGCGATTGTCAACGACGCTAACGAGAATGCTGACCGCATCCGCAACGAGGCCGACGCCAAGGCCCGCGAGGTCATCCGTCAGGCCCTGACCGAGAAGCAGGCCGAGCTCGAGGAGATTGACCGTCTGAAGGCTTCCCGCGAGGAGTTCAAGGCCGAGTATCTCAAGCTCATTCAGCACTTTATGGACGATGCTCAGAATTCCTTCCCGGCCGATCTGCTGGCTTCTACGCCGGTCGGTTCCGCGGCTTCTCCTGCCGTGTCCATGCCTGCCGCCGAGCCGCTGCCTGTCGCTGATCCGGTTGTCCCCGTGGCCGACCCCTTCGCCCCGATTGACAACTTTGCCGCGGACGACCTGGACTAGCGCCAAAACTACAATCTAGCTCTTAAAAGGAGCTCGCGCTTGCGAGCTCCTTTTTTGTAGCTGTATACGGGTTGGGAAACAAAACGCCGAGCTCTGCGTGCGATAGGGCAGAACTCGGCGAACGTTTGAGCGGTAAAAGGTAGATTTTAGGGCATGGGCCAAAAACTACTTGAGGAGGAAATTGGATAGGGGAATGGTGCGGGCCTCGCGATGCTCGGGGTCGGCAATATGGTCGGCGGGATAGCCGCAGACGAGCATGTGGTAGGGATAAACGCCCTCGGGCAGGTTGAACTGCTCGCGGGCTAGCTCGGGCTTAAAATGGCATACCCAGCACGTTCCCAGGCCCTGTTCCTCGGCCTCCATCATCATTTGATCGCAAACAATCGAGGTGTCGATAGCGCTGGAGTTCATCTGATCATAGGGACGCACCCAAGCATCGTTGGTAACGCTGCAAACGAGGAAGATGAGCGGAGCGCCAAAGATGGACCCATCACGAGCAAACCGAGGCTGACAAGCAGCTGCCTTTTCCAGAAGCTCAGGCGTATCCAACACCATCACGCGGGTTGGATGATTATTGCAAGCAGAAGGAGCAATGCGCCCAGCCTCAACAATGGTATCCACCATAGCCTGCTCAACAGAACGATCCTCAAACTCACGACAAGAATACCGAGACCGAGCCAGATCCATATACGACATACAAGCCCTCCAACAATTAAAATTCAAACAAACCCAAAGTAACCCAAAGAGTACCCAAAGCAGCAATCAGTCAAACGCTCACCAAGGGCCAAAGTGTCCGAGCGGGTACCAAAGGTCCCTTCAGCCAAACCCCCATTGCGCTAAAACTATCAGCCAAAGTTCCAACGGTGGTACACAAGGGAGCGGGCCCGACCACTGATAACCTTTTGAACGACTCTGCTTGCAGCCGGAGTGAAAAAAGGTTATCAGTGGTCGGGCCCGCGACCGGTGGGACGCGTACCCCCAATTAACTGTTCTTCATGACAATCGAATCCACGACATCGGCCACATTCTCGCAGCAGTCGGCGCAGTACTCCAAGAAGGCGTACACGTCACGCCAGGCGATGACCTCGAGCGGGTCCTTGCCGTTGACGTGCAGGTTACGCATGGCGTTGATGTAGAGTTCGTCGGCCTCGGACTCGATGGTGTTGATCTGGATGACGAGCTCGCGCAGCGTTTTGGACTTGCGGTAGTTGGGCAACTCGACCATCAGGTCCTTCATGGCGCGGCAGGCGTCGGTCACCTTGTGGGCGATCACGATGGCATCGGGGTGGATGCTCTGGATGTTGGTGAAGTAGAGGCGCTGTACGACGCCCTCAATACGGTCGAGCACGGTATCGAGCGAGCAGCTCATTAGGTTAAGGTCCTCGCGCTCAAGCGGGGTGATAAAGGCCGTGAGCAGGGCGTCTTCGAGCTCATGGTGCTTCTTGTCTGCTGCATGCTCAATCGCATGCATCTTCTCGAGCATGTCGTGGATCTGCGCGGGGTCAAAGTTCTCAAAAATCTTGGTGAGCAGCTCGGCTGCCTGAACGGCGAAGTCGGCGCAGGCGACGTAGTTGTCAAAGTAGAACGAATCGGGTTTCTTTGCCATGAGTGATCCTTTCGGGGCGAAGACGGGTGGGCGAGGTAATGCGGTCCGGATGGACGTTCGGTTTGACTAGAGGAACATCATGAACAGCCTGGCCATGACAAAGCTGATGAGTCCACAGGCGGGGAAGGTGAAGAACCACGTGAACATCATGTCCTTGACCACGCCGAAGTTGATGGCCGAGAGGCGCTTGACGGCGCCAACGCCCATGATGGCGCAGGTCTTGATGTGCGTGGAGGACACGGGGATACCGGTGAGCGTGGCAAGCAGCAGGTTTGCGGCTCCTGCCAGGTCGGCAGAGAAGCCCTGATACTTCTCGAGTTTAACCATGCTCTGGCCGACGGACTTGATGATACGCTCACCGCCCACGCTGGTGCCGATGCCCATGGTGGCCGAGCACAGCAGCATGATCCAGATGGGGATGCCGGCGTCGCCGACGCCGGTCTGTCCGTTGGCAAAGGCGACACCTAAAAAGAGCACGCCGATGAACTTTTGTCCATCCTGCGCGCCGTGCATAAAGCTCATGGCCGCGGCGCTCGCGATCTGAGCATATTTAAAGAAGACGTTGGCACGTCGCCTGTTGGCGGCAGCGAAAAGAATCGAGACGAGCTTGCACAGGGCCCAGCCCATGACAAAGCCCAGACCGATGGAGAGCGCCAGGCCGTAGATGACCTTCATCCACTCGTGGACATTGACGCTGCTGGCGCCGCCGAGGGCGATGGCAGCGCCGGTCAGGCCGGCGATGAGGCTGTGGCTCTGCGAGGTGGGGATGCCAAAACGCGATGCCGTGGCGCCGTAGACGACGATGGAGAACAGGGCCGCGCAGAGGCACGCGAGCGCCATGGTGCTGTTTCCGCCAAAGTCGACGATATGGGAGATGGTGTTGGCAACGCTGGCATTAAAGTGCGTCATGATGAGCACGCCCAAAAAGTTGAACGCGGCACTCATGAGAATGGCGGCGCGGGCGGGCATGCAACGCGTGGTGACACAGGTCGCGATGGCGTTGGGCGCGTCGGTCCATCCGTTGACGAAGATGGCGCCGAGCGCGAGGAACACGGTGACGGCAAGGACTGGGTTCGAAACAAGTTGGCCGAGGAAGGCTGAGAACGTTACGTCCATATATGGGCTTTCTCGAAGTTTGCAGAAACGTTACAAAAACATGATAAATCGTATCACCTCCTGCGGGTTTCTTTACCGAGTTCTGACGGGAGAAGTGAATTTTTTGGCACTAAAATTGAATATTGGCCCTGTTGACCGCGGGTGTTCTTTTTGCTAACACGCCGTGAGGACACGTGCGCTCGCTCCGACACCCCAAAACCACAGTCTGTTCGCTTTACAATATGCAAACATGCGTTCGATAATAGGGGCATGGAATATCGACAGACAGATGGCAAAACTCGGCGCGTGCACAAGCAGTATGTGGACGTCGTGGCCCGCATCCTCGCGGGCGGACAAGTTGTGCCGGTTACCGTCTGCTGGGTCGACGGTCGCTGCTTTACGATTGACGAGATTGTCTCGTCTACCGGTTTTGGCCTGACGGTTCACGGCATTCGTACGGCAACCTATAAGGTTCGTTTTGGCGGACATACGACCGAGCTGTATCTGGAAGACCAGGCGCGTGAGCGACCGGATGGCTCGCAGGCTCATCTGATGCGGTGGTGGGTGTGGGCGTTCGACCGCACACTCGAGAGTGAGCGCCGCGGGTAAGAGCGCGCGCCATTCGGGTACAATGGCAGGAATCTTGTCACCTACGGCGCTGTCGCGGCGCTTTTTGAAAGGACGAAATTATGAACGATATCCAGGGCTATCAGAACGGCCCCATCGAGACCGGCGCAAGCCGTGCCAAGGAGATGTCGCCGCGCGCGTACAACCTTGCCATGTCTGCCCTGATCTTTTTGGGTTTTTGCGCTATGGGCGCTGGTGCCTACTTTACGGGCACCATGTCGTTTGCGCGCATGATGATGAGTGGCGCCGCCCTGCCGCTGGTCTTTGGCTCGTTTATCCTGACCATTGTCGGCATCGTCATGATGTCGGCCGCCGCCAGCAAGCAGTCCGTGGGCCTGTCGCTCGCGGGTTACGCGATCTTTGCGAGCACCTTTGGTCTGACCGCGTCGTTTGGCCTTGCCAACTACGACCTGCCCACCATCAACACCGCCTTTATCGCCACTGCCGCCATCACCTTTGTCTTTGGCGCACTGGGCGTGACCTTCCCCAAATTCTTCCAGCGTGTGTACGGCATTGGTTTTGGCATTCTGCTTGCCACGATTCTGGTCGAGATCGTGCTGATGTTCATGGGCGTCTCGCAGACCATCACCGACCTGATCGTGATTGTGGTGTTCGCCGGCTTTATTGGCTACGACACCTATGTGGCCACGACGGTGCCGCCCACGCTGCCCAACGCCGTGCTCATGGCGTCCAACCTGTTCGTGGACATTATCAACGTGTTCCTGCGCATTCTGAACATCCTTGGTCGTCGCGACTAGTGCCAGATTGCAGCGGTGCTTGCCGCGCGCAAATCGATGCGAAAGGCGGTCCTTCGGGGCCGCCTTTTTTGTACGCGGCGGGGTATCATGGATGGGAAAAGCCGATAGCGGCAGCGACCGAGAAAGGTGACCACTTATGGCAGACGTCGACAACAGGAACCGTAACCGTAGGCCCAACCGCGCGGGACAGCCCAATCCCAAGCGCGAGGCCCGTGCCAAGGCCGCCGAGCGTCACGTGGCGACTGTGTCCGAAGCGTGCGCAAAGGATATCGAGCGCTCGCTTGCCGGCGTGCGCGAGTTCGAGGGCATGCCTGCCGGATTTGTCGCGGCGATGAATGCTAAGGCCCAGGTGGCTGCTGCCGAAGAGCAGGTTACCGATGAGTCTGAGGCCACCGAGGTTGCGCCTGCCGAGACCGAGGTCGTGGCCGAGCCTGTGCCCGCAGAGGAAGCCACGGAGACCGAGCCCGCGCCTGCTGCCGAGGAGCCCGCTCCGGTCCTGCCCGAGGTCACCGTGCTCGACGCCTCTGCCACGCAGGCCATTCTGGATAACGGCCGAGGCTACGCGCAGTTCTGCGACATGGCCGTGCTCGCCTTTGCCTCGTTCACCAACCCGGGCGGTGGCTACATCCAGGGCTATCTGGGTCAGGAGGCCACGCTCTGTGCCGATTCGTATCTGTACAATGTGCTCGATAAGCAGCGCAAATGGTACGGCGAGAACCGTCGCCGCAACATCAACTGTGAGCTGTACCGCAACCGCGCGCTGGTGGTGCCTGCGGTGCGCTTCGACCGCAACCACGTGCATGCGTACGCCGACGTGATCGTTGCCGCTGCGCCCAACGCCAAGCGCGCTCGCCAGGAGTATCGCGTGGGTGACGATGCCCTGCTGGACGCCCTGCGCGATCGTATCCGCTTTGTGCTGGCTATCTGCGACGAGCTTGGTCGCGAGAAGCTCGTGCTGGGCGCCTGGGGCTGTGACAACAACGGCTTTGACGCCGAGGCCGTGGCCGAGCTCTTCCGCAAGGAGCTCGCATCGGGCGACTTTAAGGTCAAGCAGGTCTTCTTTGCCGTGCCCTCTACGCGCTGGGACGAGGATTTTGCCAAGTTCGAGCACGTGCTGGCAAGCTTCCCCGAGCGCAACGAGGAGTCCTATGCCCAGGTTGCCGCCCGTGCCGCGGCCGCCCGTGCCGCCGAGCAGGCTCATGCCGCTGCCGAGGACGACGAGGATGATGACGACTGGCGCAAGTATCTGTAATCGGTGCGCGCTGACAGATAGGTCGAGCCGGCGGGAGGGGCTGCTCCCGTCGGCTTTTTGCTGAAGGAGGGGTTTGCGATGAAAAACGTCCTGTGCTTTGGTGACAGCAATACCTATGGCTACGATCCGGCGGGCATGCGCGATGGCACCGCGGTGCGCTATGCGCACGATGTGCGCTGGTGCGGCGTGGCCCAGCGCGACCTGGGCGATATCGATTATCTGCACATGATGCCCGAAAGCCACGAGAGCCTGGGCCACGCCGTGGCAGCCAAGCTCCAAGAGATGCTCGGTGAGTAGCGCAGCCCCAAACCACCACAAAGGGACGGGCGCCTTTGTGGTGGTTTGTGCGGTGGTTTTGGTTGCTGGCTTTTTAGTACTGCCACATGTGGTTGACGGGGCCGGAGCCCTTGCCCATGTTCAGGCCGGCGGCGAGAGCGCCGGTTAGGTAGGCCTTGCCGGCGTTGACGGCATCGGCAAGATCCATGCCCTGGGCCAGCGCGCAGGCGATGGCGGACGAAAGCGTACAGCCGGTACCATGCGTGTTGTCGGTCTCGATGCGCTTGTGGCGGAACCACGTGGTGAGCGGATCGCCCAGGTGGTTGCCCTCGTCATCGAGCGGCGCGGGCTCTGCTAGCACATCGTTGGCCTCGTTGACAAAATGCCCGCCCTTAACGAGGGACGCGCAGCCAAAGCGGCGGGTGAGGAGCATGGCAGCGTTTTGCTGCGTGCGCTCGGAATCGACCTCGTAGTCGAGCAGCGCCATGGCCTCGGGAATATTGGGCGTGATGACGGTCGCCAGTGGGAACAGGCGGCGTGTAAGCGCTTCGGCGGCGTCCTCGGCGATGAGACGAGCGCCCGAAGTGGCGACCATGACGGGATCGACGACGATATTTTGTGCGTCCCAGGCGCTCAGGCGGTCGGCTATGACTTCGATAATCTCGGCAGAAGAAACCATGCCGATCTTGACGGCACTGGGGCGGATATCGTCAAAAACGGCATCGATCTGCGCCGCGACAATATCCGGGGAGATGTTCTGCACGGCGGTGACGCCTAGGGTGTTCTGTGCGGTGATGGCCGTGATGACCGTCTCGGCATACAGGCGGTGCGCCGTGATGGTCTTGATGTCGGCCTGAATGCCGGCGCCACCGCTGGAATCGGATCCTGCGATGGACAGGACGGCTGGTACCTTACTGCGATCCATGTTCGCTCCCTTGTTCGGTCGGATTCAAATGGGTCTCCTGCCCGCATTATAAAGTTGCCCGGGCCGGCTGTATGCCGATCCCGGGCGGGTGGTGCAATCTTTACGTAAATGAAAGAAATTGTTCACACGTCAACAATTGACGAACGACTTGTGGCCGATTATGGCTCCGGTGACGAGTTAGTCCTCCATGCCGAGGTCGATCGTCGTGCCCTCGAACACCTTGTTGACGGTGCGGACGGCGCACATCTTGCCGCACATGGTGCAGGTGCCCTCGGTGGCAGCAGGGGATTCCTCGTAGCGCTTCTTGCCGGTGACCGGGTCGAGCGCGCACTTCCACATGGCGTCCCAGTCGAGCTTGCGGCGTGCCTGGCCCATCTTGTCGTCCATGTCGCGGGCGTGGGGCACCTTTTTGGCGATGTCGGCGGCGTGTGCGGCAATCTTGGTGGCCATGAGGCCGTCGAGCACGTCCTGGGCGTTGGGCAGGCACAGGTGTTCGGCGGGCGTCACGTAGCACAGGAAGTCGGCGCCGGAACTGGCGGAGATGGCGCCACCGATGGCTGCGGTGATGTGGTCGTAGCCCACGCCGATATCGGTCACCAGCGGCCCGAGCACGTAGAACGGGGCGTTGTGGCACAGGCGCTTCTGCAGTTTCATGTTGGCGGCGATCTCGTCGAGCGCCATGTGCCCCGGGCCCTCGACCATGACCTGGACGCCGGCGGCCCAAGCGCGCTTGCACAGCTTGCCGAGCTCGATCATCTCGGCGGTCTCGGTGGCGTCGTTGGAGTCGTAGAGGCAGCCCGGGCGGCAGGAGTCGCCGAGCGAAATCGTCACGTCGTACTCGTGGCAGATCTCGAGCAGCTCGTCAAAGTACTCGTAGAAGGGGTTCTCGTTGCCGGTGACCTCCATCCAGCCAAACAGCAGTGAGCCGCCGCGGCTGACGATGTTCATGAGACGGCCGGTCTCCTTAAAGGTTTTGGTGACCGACTTATTGATGCCGCAGTGGATGGTCATAAAGTCCACGCCGTCCTCGGCGTGCGCGCGCACGACCTCGAACAGGTCGTCCTTGGTAAGCTTGACAAGCGGCTTTTCCATGTAGCCGATGGCGTCGTACATGGGGACGGTGCCTACCATGAGCGGCGTCTCGTCGATGAGCTGCTGGCGGAATTGGCGCGTCTTGCCCGAGTTGGAGAGGTCCATGATGGCGTCGGCGCCAAAGTCCTCGGCGATCTTGACCTTCTTCCATTCCTCGGCGGCATCGGCCTTGTCGCCCGAGATGCCCAGGTTGACGTTGACCTTGGTAGACAGGCCCTCGCCGACGCCAAAGGCGCGCATGCCCTTTTTGATATGCACGATGTTGGCGGGAATGGCGATGCGGCCGTCGGCCACGCGCTCGCGGATGTACTCGGGGTCGCGATGCTCGCGCTCGGCAACCTCCTTCATCTGCGGTGTGATTTGCCCGGCGCGGGCGAAGTCGATTTGCGTGACGAGCTTGGGCTCGGTCTGTGTGCTCATTGGCACGGCTCCCTTCGTTGGCATTACCCATATCAGGTTTGCGGGTCAGGGCGGGCGCGCCCAGTCTCAGCCTGCCGTCTTGTCCTGCAAGCTCCCCGTTTATGTGGCGGGCTCAAGTATAGCTCGAATGGGTACGATTGACGCGACGAGCATGCCCGCGGGGAGGCGAACATGGAAGACAAGCATCTGTATCGAGAGACGCAGTGGGATGTGTCGGCCGAGGAGAGCCGCGCCCATCATGGGCTGGTCGCAATTGGTTTCGCGATTCTTGTCGTGATGGTGATTGCCTGTTGTATCTGGACGTTTGGCGGGCGTGGGGGAGTTTCCTGGACGTTTGAGGCGGACGATAGCCTGCCGATTATGACGGCGAAGGTCGCGGGTGGCAATACTGTTGCCGCGCCGGGCGACTATTGGTATCCGCGCGACAAGTTTGTGCAACTGCAGCTGAGCGGTGGTTCCATTCCTGGTGAAGAGATCGAGCGTGTGACCTTCGATGCGTCGCTTAGGACGCTGTCGGTCGAGCTCAAAGATCAGGGGGATGTACCCACGACCATGGATATAGCCCTGACGGAATGGCGCCTGGAGCCTCCGTCGGGTGTTGAGGCGTCCGAGGTGGAGCACGTTAAGGTTACCTACCAAGATGGCTCGACGAGCGAGATTGCAAAAGCCGACGGCCTGGCGGAATAGAGGCCGTGCCTAGGCAGCACATTCAAAAGTAGCGGTAGTCCTACAAGGCCTGTTCGTTCAGGAAGACCAAAGTGTTTTTATTTGAAAGCTCGGGAAAGTAACGATAACCAACGTCGAACGCGGTGAGCCCGCTTACATCCTCGAACTTGTTTTCTGCCATCCAGCGCACCATGGAGCCGCGCGCTTTTTTGCTGGCGGTCGAGCGTTGGATAGGCTTGCCGTTGCGGATGCCTTCGCCAAAGAGACATGTGACGACCGTGGCGTCGGTGGTGAGGCGGGTCAGAACGGCTTTGGCGTATTCCGCGCTGGCGAGGTTGACGATCGTGGCGTTGGAGCCTGCCGGAGCGATGACCCGTGCGAGCTTGTCGCCCCAAAACGCGTAGAGGTCTCGGGCGTCGTCGACGGCAAGCTTCGCGCCCATCTCCAGCCGATACGGTTCAACGGCATGAAAGGGGCGTACGCATCCGTAAAGGCCCGAGAGGATCCACAGATGGTCTTGCAGCCATGCGAGCTGTGCGGAATCCATCACCTCGGGCGCCATGCTTTGGTATTGAATGCCGTGATAGGACATGACGGCAGGGGAGAGGTGACGGGCGAGTGCGGGATTGTCGAGATCGCCGCTTTGCAAGATGGGCTCGAACTCATGCAGGGTGTTGAGGCAGGGCCCCAGCAGTTTGTCACTCACGTTCCACAGCGCCTGCAGGCTGCCGCTGCCTTCATTCCGCTCGATATCTAGCAGTGCGCGGTGGAGGCGAGCCGTCTCGCGCGCAAAAGGTGGAATGCCCAGGACTTCAAAAGCATCTTGGGCCGCGCGCATCTGCTTGGCGGGCGAAATGATGACCTGCAGCATGGACTCTCCTCTGCCAAAAAGGAAGTTGCGGTGTAATACGGTCTGTTTTGGCCGTTTATGGGCCAGTTTAGCCCGTATCTCACCGCAACTGATGAAGGGTTGGTTAGGCGCGCTCGATGAAGGCCTTGTAGCCGCGATAGGCCTCGTAGATATCGGCCTTGTTGGCGACCTCCCACAGGGCGTGCATGGACAGGACGGCAACGCCGGAGTCGATGACGTTCATGCCGTACTTGGCCATGATGTAGGCGATGGTGCCGCCGCCGCCCGCGTTGACGCGACCGAGCTCGCAGGTCTGGAAGTCCACGCCCGCCTCGTCCATGATGTCGCGGACGAGGGCCACATACTCGGCGTCGGCATCGTTGGAGCCTCCCTTGCCGCGGCTGCCCGTGTACTTGTTAAAGCACAGGCCGCGACCCATAAAAGCTGCATTCTTAGTCTCGAACTTACCGGCATAGCCCGGGTCAAAGCCGGCGGACACGTCAGAGGAGAGCATGCGGCTGCGGGCGAGTGCGCGGCGCAGGGCCAGCGGGCTGCTCTCGCCGGCGAGCGTCATGATCTCGGCGACGGTGTTCTCGAAGAAGCGGCTCGTCATGCCGGTGGCGCCCACGGAGCCGATCTCCTCCTTGTCGACGATGAGCGTGATGCTCGTGCGCTCGACGTCTGCCACGTTGATCTGGGCGAGCATGGAGGGGTAGGCGCAGACGCGGTCGTCGTGGCCATAGCCCAAAATCATGGAGCGGTCGAGGCCCATGTCGCGGGCGGGGCCGGCGGGCACGACCTCGATCTCGGCGGAGAGGAAGTCCTCCTCCTCGACGTCGTACTGTTCCTTGAGGATATCCAGGAACATCTGCTTGACGGGCTCCTTGGGGGCGTCCTTGTCGTCCTCGTCAAACTTGACGGGGCGGCCGCCCACGATCACGTCGAGGATCTCGGCGTCGACGGCGTCCTTGGCCGGCTTGGACATCTGCTCGCTCGAGAGGTGGATCAGCAGGTCGGAGATGGTAAAGACCGGGTCGTCTGCCTTGTCGCCGATGTTGATGTCGACGGTGGTGCCGTCCTTTTTGCAGATGACGCCCACAAGCGCGAGCGGGGAGGCCACCCAGTGGTAGCTCTTGACGCCGCCGTAGTAGTGCGTGTCGAGGTAGGCCATGTCGCCGGCCTCGAAGGCGGGATTCTGCTTGAGGTCCAGGCGCGGCGAGTCCACGTGGGCGCCCAGGATGTTAAAGCCCTGCTCGAGCGGGGCGGTGCCAAGGTTGACGAGCATAAGGTCCTTGCCGTGGTTGGCGGCGTACACCTTGTCGCCTGCCTTGAGCTCGCGGCCCTCGGCGATCGCGGTCTCCAGGTCGACGTAGCCCGCCTCCTCGGCCATCTTGATGCCGGCCTTGACACACAGGCGCTCGGTCTTGTTCTCACTCAAAAACATCTTATAGCCGCGGCAAAGCTCCTCGAGCTCCTCGATTTGCTGTGGCGTGTACTTTTTCCATGCGCAGGGACGCTCCATGACGCAGGCTCCTTTCGGATCGATCGTGCTGATTAATGTACCGCGAGCCATCGTATCACGCGCGGGCGCGCGGTGGCGGGGGAGCTTGATGTGCGGTGGCCGCGAGGCGGGGAGCGTGTAAACTGGTGGGAGCAAATCGTGCCCAGCCCAAAGCGAGGTATTCAATATGTCTGACAAGCACCGCACCTTTGCCGTTATCGACGGTAACTCGCTCATGCACCGCGCCTTCCACGCCGTGCCGCCCACCATGAACGCGCCGGACGGTCGCCCCACCAACGCGATCTTTGGCTTTTTAAACATGTTTCTCAAGATGATCGACGCCTTTAACCCCGACGGTGTGGTCGTGGCGTTTGATAAGGGCAAGCCGCGCGTGCGCATGGAGATGCTGCCGCAGTATAAGGCGCAGCGCCCGCCCATGGACCCCGACCTGCACGCGCAGTTCCCCATGATTAAGGAGCTGCTCGCTGCGCTCAACGTGCCGATTTTGCAGTCCGAGGGCTGGGAAGGTGACGATATCCTGGGCACCATGGCGCGCCTGGGCGAGGAAGCCGGCTGCGACATGCTGCTGGTGACCGGCGACCGCGACATGTATCAGCTCGTGACCGAGCACGTCAACGTGGTCTCGACCCGCAAAGGCCTGTCCGACGTGGCGATTATGACGCCCGAGAGCGTGGACGACCTGTATCACGGCATTACACCGGCGCTCGTGCCCGATTTTTACGGCCTGAAGGGCGATACTTCCGACAACATTCCCGGCGTGCCGGGCATCGGCCCCAAAAAGGCGAGCGCGCTCATCGCGCAGTACGGCAGCTTGGACGAGGTCATCGCACATGCCGACGAGGTCAAGGGCAAGATGGGCGAGAACCTGCGCGCGCATATCGACGACGCGCTGCTGAGCCGCAAGGTCGCAACCATTCGTACCGATGCGCCTGTCGAGCTCGACTTTGATGCGACGTCCTTCCCGGCGTTTTCTGCCGACGAGGTGTCCGCTGCGCTGGGCACGCTCGGCATTACGGCCATGCAGAACCGTTTTTTGGCGCTGATTGGCGGCGAGGGCGGGGCTGCGGCCGCTGCCAGCACGTTCGAGATGCCTGCTGTTTTGCGTGCCGCCGCCGGCGATGCCGAGGCGCTTGCTGCCGCCGCCGCCGAGGTCGCTCGCGCGATTGATGCGGGCGAGTGGATTGCCGCTGTGGTGGACGATGACAAGGAGGAAGGCGCACTTTTTGGCCTGACGCGCACGCTGTGGCTGGCGACGTCCAAGGGGTTGCTTGCGCTCGAGGAGGGCGACGGCGGTGCGTCTGCCGTGGTCGATGGCTTCAACGTTGCCCACGGCGTGATCGCCGGCGTGCTCGCGCGCCTGTTTATGGAGGGCCGCGTGGCGAGCCCGGACATGAAGGCGCTGCTGCACGAGCTTTCGCCCATCGATTCCTCTGAGCCTGAGCTCATGGATCCGCTGGCCGTCGATTCCACGCGCATCTTCGATACTGTGGTCGCCGCCTATCTGTTGGATTCCGACCGCTCCGAGTTTGACGAGGCATATCTGGCCGATACCTATCTGCAGATGGCGCTGCCTGCGGCGCGCGGTGCGGATGGTGCTGGCGAGGACGCTCCTGCTCCTGCTGCCCGTACCGCGGCGTTGACGCTGGCACTCGTGGCGCCGCTTCGCGACCGCATGGCCCGCGAGAACGCCGCCAACGTGTTCGATGGCATTGAGATGCCGCTCGTGCCGGTGCTTGCCAAGATGGAGCGCGCGGGCATGCTCGTAGATCCCGACCGGCTGCACAGCCTGTCCGAGGGCCTGGCGACCCAGATCACCGAGGTCGAGCGCAGCATTCGCGACCTGGCAGGTGATGAGACGTTTAATATCGGCAGTCCCATGCAGCTCTCGCACGTGCTCTTTGACGTTATGGGGCTTCCGACCAAGGGCCTCAAAAAGACCAAGCGCGGGTACTATTCGACCAACGCCAAGGTGCTGAGCGACCTTGCCCGTGACCACGAAATCGTGCGCCTGATTTTGGACTGGCGTGAGAAGTCCAAGATTAAGTCGACCTATCTGGACACGCTAGGTCCGCTGCGCCGTGGTGACGGTCGCGTGCACACCACGTACAACCAGACCATCACGGCAACGGGTCGCCTGTCCTCGAGCGACCCGAACCTGCAGAACATCCCGACGCGCTCTGAGCTGGGCCGTACCGTTAAGACGGCGTTTTCGGCAGGCGAGGGCAGTGTCTTTTTGGCGGTGGACTACTCGCAGATCGAGCTGCGTCTACTCGCGCATCTCTCGGGTGACGAGCACCTGGTGCGCGCCTTTAACGAGGGCGAGGACTTTCATGCCGAGACGGCCGCGCGCGTGTTTGGCGTTTCGGTGTCCGAGGTAACGCCCGACTTGCGCAGTCGCGCCAAGGCCGTGAATTTTGGCATTGTGTATGGTCAGCAGGCGTACGGTCTGTCGCAGTCGCTGCACATCTCGATGGCCGAGGCGCGTGGCATGATCGATCGCTACTACGAGGCCTACCCGGGCGTGCGCACGTTCCTCGACAACGTGGTGGCGCGCGCCAAGCAGACGGGCTACGCCGAGACCATGTACGGTCGCCGGCGTCATATTCCGGAGCTCAAGGCCAAAAACCCGCAACTCCGTGGCTTTGGTGAGCGTACGGCCATGAACCACCCCATGCAGGGCACCGCCGCCGACATCATCAAGATCGCCATGGCCCGCGTAAGCCGCCGCCTGGAAGAAGAGGGCTTTGCCGCCCACATGATCTTGCAAGTGCACGACGAACTGGACTTTGAGTGCCCCGTCGACGAAGTCGAGCGCCTGACCGCCATGGTCCGCGACGTCATGGAGCACGTAGTAGACCTCCGCGTACCCCTCATCGCCGAAGCCAGCACCGGCATAACCTGGGCCGACGCGAAATAGGAAAGCGCCCACAATTCCAAAGTAACTAAAGGCAGAAGGGGGCTCCTTGCCAACAAGGAGCCCCCTTCATTCCAAAAAATCAGCCAAGTATCTAGACACCCAAGACGCCATCTAGGCGGCAAGCAAGTCAACATAGCCATGCCCGGGGCCGGCCGTTTGATTTTTGTAGATTCCGCACGAGCCGAAGGCCACTTAATGTGGCCTTCGAGCGAGCCCAGGACCTGACCGAGCAAAAATCAAACGGCCGGCCCCGGGCATGGCGACGAGATAGATTACCGAGCCGCCAAGATGGCGTCGATGAGCGTCAGTACGCCCCCGTCGTTGTTGCTCGGAATGCGCCACTTGGCATGCGCATTCATATGCTCTTCGGCATTGTCCACGATAAAGCTATGCCCGACGCGCTCGAGCATAGGGATATCGTTGTAGGTGTCGCCCACGGCGGCGGCATCGGCGATATCGATGCCCAAGTGCTCGCACAGGTGCGCGACGCCGGCGCCCTTGTCGACGCCCAGGTTCATAAAGTCGATCCACTCGCGGCCCGCATTGGTGACGTAGAGCTGATCCGAGAACGCGGGGTTATAGGTCTCGCGGAACGCAGGCTCGGCGTCGTAGGCGGGGAAGAAGATCGAAATCTTGTTGGACTCGAAATCAATGCCCTCAAAGCTGTCGACGTAGTTGATTGTGTTGTAGTAGACGCTGATCTCGTCGTGGTATTGATGGTCGCGGGCAAGCACGTAGAACTCGTCGAAGCAGCACAGGACGGGAACGGCGCGAGAATCCTCCGAGGCACGAGCGAGCACCTGTTGATACAGCGCCACATCGATATTGCTCTTATAGATATAGTTGCCGCGATATATCACGCACGCGCCGTTATCGGGGCAAAAAGCGATGCGGCTCTTGATGTCCTCGAACATCTCCTCGAGCTTGGGTGCGGGACGTCCGCTGGCGGGGCAGAATACGATGCCAGCCTCGGCGAGCTTGTCCAGGCGCTCGTCAAGTCCTTGCGGCAGCACGCGCTCGTCGGTCAGCAGCGTCTTGTCCATGTCGACGGCGATGAGCTTAATGTTTCCGATATTGGCGTCCGATTCGTAAGTTTGCATAAAATCGAGCCTTTCGTTTCGAAATTGTTTCAGACGTTATAACCATCAACTCGTAATCAGGCGTATTTTCGCAGGAACGGAGCGTATTTGCACTGCATTTCACAAACTAATGAAAAAACTTTTCAGAAATTTGAATTTGTCGCTTGTGCAGCGGGCACTTTAGCGTAATATAGCGACCATCGAAAACGGAGACGGCAAAAGAGCCGCTTACCGAGGAAAAGGTACCGTTTGCGATATTAGAATTGCGCCCGGCGATAGGTGAAAGGAGAGGCAGATGCAGTTCGTAAAGATCATAACCACTGCAGACAATGCCATCCGACGCCAGCGCGCAATTTCCCGACGACGATAACAATCGTCTCTGTCCGCATGGGGCGAATTGCCTCAACAGAGTCATTTTAAGGTCGTTGGGTTTTAGCACGACATTGCTGTATGTTTCTAGGGCATGTATGTGCTGATTTTTGCTATTTAACCTGATATTGCACGGTACGTGACCTTGAAATGACTTGCAACTGACCGATGTTCTAACTAGCTACCAAGGGCGAAAGGAAACAGCCATGAGCAAGGAAAAAGTCGTTCTCGCATATTCCGGTGGTCTTGATACATCCGTATGTGTCAAGTGGCTCCAGGACGAGAAGAATCTCGATGTCGTTTGCGTCTGCGGCAACGTGGGCCAGGAGGAGACCGGCCTGGATGCCAAGAAACAGAAAGCGCTCGACCTGGGCGTTCTTGATTGCCAGGTGCTCGACCTGCGCGATGAGTTCTCCGATGAGTTCCTGACCAAGGCCATCGCCGCAAATTCCATGTACGAGAACAAGTACCCGCTGCTTTCCGCTCTGTCTCGCCCGCTGCTCGCCAAGAAGCTTGTCGAGGTCGCCCACGAGTTTGGCGCGACCTACGTCGCCCACGGCTGCACCGGCAAGGGTAACGACCAGGTTCGTTTTGAGGCTGCCGTCAAGGCCCTCGACCCCGAGCTTAAGGTTATCGCCCCGGTTCGCGAGTGGGATCTGAAGTGCCGTCCCGACGAGGTCGCCTATGCTCACGCCCACAACGTGCCGGTTCCCGAGGGTGCCAACGACAACCCCTATTCCATCGACGACAACCTGTGGGGTCGTGCCATTGAGTGCGGCCACCTGGAGGATCCCTGGAACGAGCCGCTCGACGACGCCTGGGTTATGACCAAGAATCCCGAGGACACGCCCGACACCCCGACCTACACCGAGATTGAGTTTGAGGCCGGCAAGCCCGTCGCCGTCGACGGCAAGAAGATGAAGCTCTCCGAGATCGTCATCGCCCTCAACAAGATTTCGGGCGATAACGGCTTTGGTCGTCTCGACCTGGTCGAGGATCGCCTGGTGGGCCTCAAGAGCCGCGAGTGCTATGAGGTTCCCGGCGCCCTGACGCTTATCACCGCCCACAAGGCGCTCGAGGATATTTGCGTCGAGGGCGATCTGCTCAAGACCAAGATTAAGCTCGAGCAGGATTGGGCCACCGCCGTGTACAACGGCCAGTGGTACAGCCCGCTCAAAAACGCACTCGACGCCTTTATGGCCGATACCCAGAAGTTCGTGACCGGCACCGTCCGCCTGAAGTTCTTTAAGGGCAACTGCCATGTTGTCGGCCGCAAGAGCCCCTTCAGCCTCTATGACTACGGTCTGGCCACCTACGACCGCGACACCACGTTTGACGAGAAGGCCAGCGCCGGCTTTATCGAGATCGACACGCTGTCGCTCAAGACGTGGGCCAAGGTCCAGGGTCCCAGCTCTGCTGCCGCCTAGGCTTAAGTCTTTCTCCCTTGGTATCCGCGCGGCCCATCCGCGTGATACATAACGGGCGCATGGGGTCCCTACCTTTCGTTATGCTTGCTGACACTTCTTAACATCGGTGGCCCCTACATTCCGCCCGCATATATGATGCCGCGCCTGCGGCTGAGTCCGAGCCCCGCCGGGGTTGTCCGGCGGGGCTCCTTCTATCAATTTGACGGCTCTGCGCCTATATATATCTGAGGAGTATCCATTATGTTCAATGCTATCGCGCATGCTTTACTTGCCCTCGCGCCCGAGTTCGATGCTGCAAAGGTCGAGGATGTCCCTATGAGCCTGAAGACATGGATTGACGGCTCGGCGAGCAACGGCTGGCGGGAGTCGATGGGCGCCAAGTGCCTGGTGCGTCACTTCTTTGCAAATTAGCCACATGGTCTCGCGCTCGGTGGGGAATGTGCAAAACTAGCGGTTGATAAATCGCTTTAGCGACATGGCGCTTTGCTTTGGGCGCTTGTTTTGGTATTTGGAGAAAGGGGACGGTTCCATGGCTCTTTGGGGCGGTCGTTTTGAGACAGGCGTGGCCGAGGTCACGCAGGAGTTTGGCGCGTCGCTGCCGGTCGACAAACATCTCTATAAGCAGGATATCGCTGGCTCTAAGGCACATGCCAAGATGCTGGCGGCCCAGGGCATTATCAGTGCAAAGGACGAGCAGGCGATTGCCGAGGGTCTGACCGCAATCGAACAGGATATCGATGCCGGCAACTTCACCTTCGATATCAACGACGAGGACATTCATATGTCCATCGAGAGCGAGCTGACCCGTCGCATCGGCGAGGCGGGCAAGCGCCTGCATACCGGGCGTTCGCGCAACGACCAGGTGGCGACCGATACACGCCTGGGCGTCAAGGCGCTGGCCAAGGAGCTCATGGAGGCCAATCTTGAGCTGCGCCACGTGCTGGTGGATGCGGCCAAACAGTACGACAAGGTGATTCTGCCGGGTTACACGCACATGCAGCATG
The DNA here is from genome assembly GCF_052064015.1 of Collinsella sp. HCP3S3_D1. Taxonomy (NCBI): domain Bacteria; kingdom Bacillati; phylum Actinomycetota; class Coriobacteriia; order Coriobacteriales; family Coriobacteriaceae; genus Collinsella; species Collinsella sp. HCP3S3_D1. The sequence continues at coordinate 59,599 of NZ_JBQHWK010000009.1, read as the reverse complement.
CTCAGCCCGTGCTGCTGTCGCATCATCTGCTGGCGTATTCTTGGATGTTCGCGCGCGACTTTACACGCCTGAAGGCCGCCTTTGATGCTGCCGACAACTGCCCGCTGGGCGCTGCCGCGCTTGCCGGTACGAGCTATCCGCTCGATCGTCAGATGACGGCCGCCGAACTTGGCTTTGCGGGCGTGATTCCCAACTCGCTCGATGCGGTTTCCGACCGTGATTTCCTCCTCGATCTGCATTACGCCGGCTCCGTCATGGCGATGCACCTGTCGCGTCTTTCCGAGGAGATCGTGCTGTGGTCGAGCTCCGAATTTGGCTTTATCACGCTTTCCGACTCGTATTCCACTGGCTCGTCCATCATGCCGCAGAAGAAGAACCCCGATTTTGCCGAGCTTATCCGCGGCAAGAGCGGCCGAGTCTATGGCAACCTGGTGCAGCTGCTCGTGACCATGAAGGGCCTGCCGCTCGCCTATAACAAGGACTTGCAGGAGGACAAGGAGGGCGCGCTCGATACCGCCCATACGCTCATGCAGTGCCTGTCCGTTATGGCCGGTATGATCTCGACCTGGACCGTCAACGAGGATGCCATGGCGCGCGAGTGCGGCGTGGGGCACCTTGCCGCCACCGACGTTGCCGACTACCTGGCCAAGCGTGGCCTGCCGTTCCGCGAGGCCCACGCCGTGGTGGGCCATTTGGTCCTGATGTGCGAGAAGCGCGGCTGCAATCTTGAGGACCTGCCGTTTGAGGTGTTCCAAGAGGCAAGCCCGCTCTTTGAGCACGACATTACCGAGGCGCTCGACATCCCGTCGATTGTCGCTGCACGCACGACCGAGGGCGGTACCGCCCCTGCCGCCGTTGCCGTGCAGCTGCAGCGTGCCCAGGCACAACTCGTTGCCGACGAAGGTGTGCTTGGATCGCTGACCAAGGTCGTCGAGATGGGCCATGGGGCAAAGTAAGGGTTTAGTTGAAGCGGCTTTGGCCATTTATTGATAAATCGTTTTTGCCTTTACGGGCGTCTGCTGCAGTGGACGCCCGTATTTTGTTGCAATGGGAAAGGGGCTTGTCGATAACTTCTGTAGGACCTTTGGGCAGGTTGTGAAGGGGCTACGTTCACGGGCGGCAACCGACCGTCCGCTCGGTTCGGTGCGGTTGATGCGCGGTCGGATGGTACTCTAATCGGGCTTCGAAACAGAAGTGACACATATGGAACGTTTTAATAAATTGTAGTGTTTCAATAAACAGTTTTTTGTTTAACTGCAGCTAAAACTCTGTTACGATGCAGTCCAGGCGGGTGCCGGAATGGGACTTGGGCACGCGCGAACCTACTTGAAAGGCTACCTTATGGCTATCGAGAAGACCTTCATTATGATTAAGCCCGACGCTGTGCGCGATCGCAAGATCGGCGAGATCGTTGCTCGCATTGAGCGCAGCGGCCTTGTCATCGAGCGCATGGAGATGACCACGCTCGAGCGCGCTACCGTCGAGGAGCACTACGCTCATCTGGCCGACAAGCCTTTCTTTGGCGGTCTCTGCGACTTTATGACGAGCGGTCCGGTCGTCAAGATGGTCGTTTCCGGTCTTTCTGCTGTCTCCAAGATGCGCACCCTTATGGGCGCTACCAACCCGCTTGACGCTGCCCCCGGCACCATTCGCGGCGACTTCGCTGTCGATGTCAACGCCAACGTGATCCACGGCTCCGACTGCCTGGAGAACGCCGAGATCGAGATCAAGCGCTTCTTTGGCTAAACCAGCTTTGACTCCTCAAAGCTGTTAGCGTGTGGCTTTGGCGCCGCGGAATTCCATCCGCGGCGCCCTTTTTATTCCAGTAGATTTCTAGGTATATCCCAAAAATCTACTAAACAGCCCCCGTCCGGATGTTTCTTCCGGGCGGGGGCTGGCGTTAGCGTATGGCTTTGTAGGTCTTTAAGCCTCGTCGACGACCTTGAGGCCGCGCGTGTGGTCGATCTCGTTGAGGAGGTTAACGCGACGCTCGTGACGGCCGCCCTCGAACTCGGCATCGAGCCACTCGTCGACAATCATCTTGGCGAGCTCGGAGCCCACGACGCGGGCGCCAAAGGCGAGCACGTTGGTGTTGTTGTGCATGCGGGAGAGCTTGGCGCTGAAGGGCTCGGAGCATACGACGGCGCGAACACCTTCGACCTTGTTGGCGGCCAGGCTGATGCCGACGCCGGTACCGCAGATTAGGATACCCAGGTCGACGTCACCGTTGGCCACGGCCTTACCCACCTTGTAGCCGGCGATGGGGTAATCAAAGCTCTCGGAGGTGTCGGTGCCAAAGTTCACGACCTCGCAGCCGCGCTCCTTCAGGTGCTCGGAAATGATGTTCTTGAGCTCGACGGCGGCGTGGTCGTTGCCGATACCGATCTTCATGAGTGGTTCCTCTCTGGTCCGTGCGGCGGAATTGCTAAAGGTTTTACCGCGTTCGACTGCATGATAGCGCGTCTTTTGCCTAAACACTCGGGCGTTTTTTGGTCAAACGCTTTAGCGGACGCGAACATTAGCCCATCACGAAAAATGCCGCCAATTTGCTTCTGGCGGCCGTCTGCCGGAACTCGACTTGCGGTTTTTGGTGCCTTGTTATCAAATGGAGAAGTTGATACTTGCGAGAGCAACCCGTTATACATGTAGGAGATACCTATGCCTACCGATTCCATCCGTGATACCGCGTTTTGTGATGTTTTGAACCGCGAGCTTGTCTGTGCGCTCGGCTGCACCGAGCCCATTGCCGTTGCCTATGCGGCGGCGCTGGCGAGCCAGACGCTCGGTTGCGAACCCGAACATATGGTTGTTGCCTGCTCGGGCAACATCATCAAGAATGTAAAGAGCGTGACCGTGCCCAACTCGGGCGGTATGCACGGTATCGAGGCTGCGGCCGTGCTGGGTGCCGTGGGCGGTGACGCCAAGAGCGCGCTCGAGGTGCTCGAGAGTGTTGACGATGCAGACCGCGCTCGCGTGACCGAGCTGCTCGCCGACGCTGACTACTGCGACGTGTCGCTTGTCGAGGGTGTGCCTAACCTCTATATCAAGGTAACTGCCACTGCCGGGGGCCATACCGCGGTCGTCGAGATCACCGACCACCACACCAATGTTACGTGCCATACGCTCGACGGTATTCCGGTGTGTGGCAAGTCGGCGGGGGAGTGTGACGCCTGCGCCGAGCGCGTCGTGGCCGAGCGTGCCGCCGATAAGGCCGACACGCCCATGTCGATCGAATCCATCATCGACTTTATCGAGGACGGCGACATCGAGGGTGCTCGCGCCGCCGTTGAACGTCAGATTGAGCTGAACGGCGCAATAAGCGCCGAGGGCCTGGCGCACGCTTGGGGCGCTGAGGTAGGCCGTACGCTGCTGGGCGCTCGTGCCGACGACGTCGCCTGCCGTGCCCGTGCCCGTGCGGCCGCCGGGTCCGATGCCCGCATGAACGGCTGTGCGCTGCCGGTCGCCATTGTGTGCGGCTCGGGCAACCAGGGTATTACCTGTGCGTTGCCCGTTATGGAATATGCCGACTACCTGCGCTGCGACCACGAGCGCCTGGTGCGCGCCGTGATGCTGTCTGATCTTATTGCCGTGCATATCAAGAGCTATATTGGTGCGCTCTCGGCGTTTTGCGGTGCTATTTGCGCTGCGTGTGGTGCCGGCGCGGCGATTACCTGGTTGTGCGGTGGCACGCGCGAGCAGATCGGCGCGACGGTCTCCAATACGCTCGGTAACGTGGGCGGCATCGTGTGCGATGGCGCCAAGGCAAGCTGCGCCGCTAAGATTTCCGCTGCCGTTGATGCGGCGATTCTGGGCCACGATATGGCCATGCAGGGCCGCGGCTTCCGTGCCGGCGAGGGCCTGATTCAGGATACGGTGGAAGAGACGATCGCCAGCATGGGCTATGTGGGCCGCGTTGGCATGAAGGATACCGACGTCGAGATCCTCAACATCATGATCGGCAAGACCATCGTCGACTGCTAGGGGCTCTGGGGCACTGCATCTTGTTGTTGAAACTATCGCGCTTGTGGCTGTAAAGCACCTGTCTGCATTGCGGACAGCGAGGATCTCGCGGTAGGTCACCAGGTCGTTCTCGCGCTTGATGCGCTCGAGGACGGTTGCGACAACAAGCGCCGCTATCGCCGGCAGGAACGCCGCAGCCGCGGCGAAGCCGGCGCCCCAGGTGCCCTCCATCCAGTTAAACGCCGGCGACAGTATCAGTGCGAACGCCACCGCCAGCCGCAGCATCCGCGTTCCCATGCGCTTGCGATCTCTTTCGACTGCCTCTTCCATAACGGTTACGTCTCCCTTCACGAGCGTGTCTATGGAGGTGTCGAATAGGATGCTCAGCATGAGCAGGCTCTGGACGTCCGGATACGTCTTGTCCCGCTCCCAGTTCGAGATCGTCTGACGCGACACGTAGAGTTTCTCGGCGAGCTGTTCTTGGGAGAGCCCCATCGCCTCGCGCCGCGTCTTGATCTGGTTGCTGATGTCCATCGTCACCTCCCGGTCGTGAAGGAGCGTCCCGCGAACACGTAGGGTGCGCTATCGAATCTGTTGTACATCATATGCGGCAAGGCTTGCCGGGCGCTGCAAAAACTGTTTTGCACGGGGTTTACCTGCATGATTGTTGCTGCGATGCGTGCCATCGCCGCGGGGAGATTTGGCTTGTGGAGGCTTGCGGGGCGATGGCTTAGCGATGCTGTCGAGCAATCGTCCAAGTGTACAGGCCCATGGCGGCGTAGCCGATTGCGGTATAGGCAACCCCATGGAACGCAAGGTCCTGGCTGCCCTCGACCTTGAGGGGAAACAGGACCGCGGGTCCGATTCCGAGCGCCGCGGGTACCCAGAAGAGCGTCCTCGCGGAGTTCGCGGCGAGCAGGCCGAGGGTGATTGCAGTTGCGGGGAGCACGGGGTAGATCAGCGCCATCATGGCGATCATGCCGGCATCGGGTGGGACGACCCTCACCAGGAGGACGGGGATTGCCCAGCAGGCGCCAACGATTGCGATCAATGCGATGAGGGACGCGCGTACGGTGACGTTCATGGGGCACCTCCTAACGGGAATCGCCCCCATTCTGGCATACATCTTCAGAATGGGGGCTAAGGGGGATACCATTTCGGGGAACGGGTGCGTACCCGCGCTTTTAACTCAGCATCTTGGCGAGCATGCCGATGCCGACGCCCACCAGTCCGCCGGCGATGGCGCCGATGATGATCTGCACCGCGTTGCGCGTGCCCTTGACCCAAGGGTTCATCTCGCGCTCACGGCGCCCCTCGAGCGTGTCGCGATCGACCTGCTCGCCGCGGCTAAACGCCAACACCTCGCGGTACGTGACGAGGTCGTGCTGCTTCTTCATGCGTTCCATATACACGAACGCCACGAGCATCACGACGAGCGCCACGGCGGCAAACGCCGCGGTGGGCGCGATGTGCATGCCCCAGCCCCATTCGAACTGGAACGCCGCCCACGCGCTCAGCACCAAAAACACGACCGCACTCACGACCGTGATTGTGGATAGGGCGTTGTACTTCTTGACCGCTTCGTTCATTACCTGTGCCATGGTTTCCACATCTCCTTTGATGAGGGAGTCCACGGTCACCCCGAACACGTTGGAAAGCAGCAGCAGGCTCTGGACATCCGGATACGTACGGCCGCACTCCCAGTTGCTGATGGTCTGGCGCGACACGTAGATGCGCTCCGCCAGATCGTCTTGGGACAGTCCGAGCTCCGTGCGATGCTCCTTGATGTGCGAGCCCAGCTCCATGCGTTTGCTCCCTAGAGGGTCGGGGTGACCCCTGTCGAGAGCCACCATGTCATTGACGCGAGCATCGTACCATCAAAGGTCTTTATATTTGACCCCCACGGGGCAAAATCGAGCTGTCAAAAGGCTTTATATACGACATCTAGCTGGGAAAAGAACGGTCCCCAAAGGCGGATGCCTCCGGGGACCGGTTGGTGCGTATAGAGGGGGCGAGCTTGCTTTGGGTTGGTGTTGGCCCCGCCGTTCGGCTCGACTTTGGAGCGGCGGGGCTCAGCTCTGCCTCGACCGCGGCGCGGGGCGCGGCTTTGTCCCGACGTCGGCAGCGGCCGAGCCCTGTCTTCCCGGCTTAGCCCTCTTCGCCTTTGGGCGTGCCCTTGAACGAGGGCTCTTTCTTCGGCAGCCTTCCCGCGCGTTTGAGGGCGTCTCGCAAGATCCATTCCACCTGACCGTTGGCGCTGCGCATCTCATCGTCCGCCCAGCGTTGGACGGCCTCCCAGATAGCGGGGTCTATACGGAGTGGATACTGCTTGCGTGCCATGACGTGCCTTCTTGTCGAATGTGCAATTTTGCACCCGTCCCCATATTACTCATTGGTGTTGGGGTTAGTACAGCGAGCCTGCGTTGAGCACCGGGTGCGCCTCGGATTCACCGCAGAGCACCACCATGAGGTTGCTGGCCATCTGCGCCTTGCGCTCGTCGTCGAGCTCGATGGTGCCGCCGGCAGCCATCTCCTTCACGGCCATGTCGACCATGGAGACCGCGCCCTCGACGATCTTCTTGCGTGCGGCGATGACGGCCTCGGCCTGCTGGCGGCGCAGCATCGCCTGGGCGATCTCGGGGGAGTAGGCGAGGTGCGTGAGACGTGCATCGTCGACCTCGACGCCGGCGGGCGCCAGGCGCATCGCGAGCTCGCGGCGCAGGGCTTCGGAGACCTCTTCCACATTGGCGCGCAGCGTGATGGCGCCGGCGGCATCGGACTCGTCCTCCAGGTGGTCGTAGGCGTACACGCTCGCCACGTGGCGCAGCGCCGTCTCGGCCTGCATGGCGACATAGCTCTGGTAGTCGTCGACGTCGAAGAGCGCCTTGGCGGTATCGGCGACGTGCCACACCACGACGGTTGCGATCTCGATGGGGTTGCCCATTTTGTCGTTGACCTTCAGGCGCTCGCCATTCAGGGTGCGCACGCGGGTGGAGATAGTGGTGGGGTTGCCCTTGGCGGCCTTCTGCGCCGCGGCCTTGGCGGCCTTGGAATCGCTCATCTCGAGCTCGATCATCTCGCCGATCCCGGCCGATCCGCCCATGCTCTTGCTAAAGAACGGGTTGGCCCAGAAGAAGCCCTCGTCGCGGACGGTGCCCACGTACTTGCCGAACAGGATGCACACGCGCGCCTGGCCGGGCTGCAGCGAGAAGAATCCGTTGAGTGGGATGAACCACAGGCAAAACGCGAGGATGCTGAGGCCGAGCCCCCATCCGTAGACTGCGGGCGCGTCGACGCCGTCGGGCGTGCTCGCGAGCCCGATGGTGCTCCAGATAAAGAGGCCGATGATGACGATGAGCGCCACCGCCACGGCGACGAGCATGCCGTAGCCCGACTTGGCCTTGAGTTGCTTTTCCACGCTCATTGTGAGTTCCTTTCATGACTGCGCCGGCGTTTGCATGACGTCCCCGGCGCCGCGCTCCAGATTGCGATGGGGAGGAGGCGAGTCCCCGAGCAGTCCGTGCGACTGCTGATTGCATTGTGATATCACATTGAGACCAAGTCAAGGAGAATCGGATGCCGTCTCTCATGGCATAAGTGGTTCGGGGCGCCCGGCATCTACGCTCCGTAGAGGTCTTCCTGTTGCATCTTGGCTCGCAAGTCCCTATAATAGATTCACTCACGGCTGAAGGTTTACCTCTAGATTTGGAAAGGGGAGCTGCACCATGCTTGCTTCCATGAGGATTTGGCTCTAGCCACGGTCGCGTGAGCGACCGGTACTTCGCTGCATACCACCGATCGCATCAAAGGATTATTCCATGACACAACCGAATCCCTGCGCTTCTTGGAAGCGCTCGCTCGCCATCGTCTGGATCGGCGAGTTCTTCTCCGTGCTCACGAGCTCCATTCTGCAGATGGGTCTCATCTGGCACGTCACCCTCACCACCGGCTCCGCGAGCGCCCTGTCGTTCGTGAGCCTGGCGGCCTTCTTGCCCATGGCGCTCCTCGGCGCCTTCGCGGGCACCATCGTGGACCGCACGTCCATCAAGCGTCTCATGATCGGCGCCGATCTCTTCATCGCGGCCGTGAGCCTCACGCTTGTCTTCGGCTCGCTTCGGGGCGACCTTTCTGTCGCCGTTGTGGCGGCGGTGCTGTTCGTCCGTGCGCTGGGCAGCACGCTCCATACGCCCGCCTTCAACGCGCTCACACCGCTCATCGCCCCGCCCGAGGTGCTCGGCAAGCTGGCGGGCATGCTGCAGTTCATGCAGTCGGGTAGCTATATCATCGGCAACGCCATCGCCGCTGCGGTCTACCCGGCGTTTGGTCTGACTTTCATGATCGCGCTCGATGTCGCCGGGGCGGTGCTCGCGAGCATCGCGGTGGCGACCTCCGGCATCAAGACGCCGGCGCCCGAGCGCCATACGCCCGAGGAGAACGCCGAGGCGTCGCACCGCGCGGTGCGGGCCTTCCTATTGGAGACGGCCAACGGGTACCGCGAGCTCAAACGCCATCACGGTCTGTTCGCCATGCTCTGGATCGGCTTCGCCTTCTCGGTCCTGTTCTCGCCCATATCCGCGCTGTTCCCGCTCATGGTGTTCGACCATTTTGGGGGCACCACTACGCAGTCGGCTATCGCGGAGATCGCGTTCTCGGTCGGCATGATCGCGGCGAGCGGCTGGATCGGGGCGACGGGTGGCCTTAAGAACCGCGCTCTTTCGTGCACGCTGGCCATCGGCCTCTTCGGAGCGGGCACGCTCGCGGGCGGCCTCGTGCCCCCTTCCGCGCTCGTTGTGTTTCTGGGGCTTACGTTCGCGATGGGGGTCTCGAGTCCGCTGTACAGCGCGCCGCAGATGGCGCTCATGCAGGAGCGCGTCGATCCCGAGTGCATGGGCCGCGTCTTCGGTCTGTACGGAGCGGTCTGCAGCTGGGCTATGCCCGTGGGGCTCGTCGCATCGACCTTGTTCGCGGACGCCATCGGCGTAAGCGCGTGCTTCGTGCTCATCGGTGCTGCAATGGTGATCCTAGCAGGCATCACCTGGGCGATCCCGAGCATCCGCAAGATTGGGTAGCGCTCTGGCGGAGTGCGTTTCGTTTCGGACGGCTCGTAGGGTCGCTGCGACGTGAAGGGTGGTCGACGGTGCGCCTGCGAGGGCGCCGTCGACCACCCTTTTGTTTAATTCGTCTGGCCCGGCGCCGATCATCATCTGTTCGTCGGGCGATTGCGATGCCGCCGCTTGCCGATACGCGGCTCCTTACGTTGTGCGCATCCCATCGTTCTGGCAGCGTTTCCTGCAGTTAATCTCCAGAGCTCGAGGCGGTGGCCCCTATGAGTAATCTGCTCGAATCCATTCTGCGCGTCGGTATGACCGTGTTCATCGTCGGCCCGCTCACTGCATGGGTCGCCCGCCGCGGCGCGCGCGAGCGCAGCGAGGCAACGGACAGCCTCGATTGCTTCACGGTGCGCATGCCCGCAGCCATCCGCACGATCATCGCCTGCTGCGCCGTCGCGTTCGAACTGCTCATGCTGGGTGTCTACGTCTGGCAGGGCGTCTCGCTGGGCGAGTGGGACCACGAACTTGTGTGGTTCGGTCATGCCATGGCGCTCGCGGGTATGGCTATCTGGGCCTTGCTGAGCATCCCGCGTATCGACGTGGACGGTGGGCGCATTCTCTCGCGTAACGCCTTCGGCATCCGCAAGGAGACGACGTTTGGCAACATCACCCGTGCAACGCTTCACGCGCAGATGATGAGGATCGACCTGTTCGAGGGCGACCGGAAGTTCTGCTCGATAAGCCTCGAGGGGGTGTGCTCGCTCAACCTCCTCGCCCGTCTGGAGGAAGAGGGCATCGAAGTCTCGGACGCCGTCGACGGTCCCATGACCAAGGCGGGCCTGTGTTGGTCTGCCATCAAGCCGTTGACGATTGTTTTCAACGGCATGGCCCTCGTCTTCTCGCTCGTCCTCGCCTTCATGGCGGTCTTCACCGACGAGGGTGCGCGCCTGCTCGTGCTCATCCCGTTCCTGTTCCTGTTCATAGGGGGGGTTCCTGCCCCTGCTCATGCTCGGCATGCCGGCCCGCGGCATCCTCGAGATCGGCAGGCAGGAGCGCGCGCTCGGTTTCTCCTTCTCCGAGGAGATGGCAAGCCGAGGTGCCACGGGTACTTCGCTTGTCGATGACGATTGGTTCATCGAGATCAGCAACGCCCGCGTCGTGGCGTTTCGCCGCGATTACCTCAAGAAGATCACGGCGCACGAGAACAGCGAGAGCGGCGACCGCTGCACGGTGACCACGAGGGGTGGTCGCAAAATCAAGGTGTATGCAAGCGGGCAGCACGCTCGAGGACCTGCGCACGTGGTTCAAACAGGGTGCCAAGGTCAGAAGCACACTCGACCGCGCGGGGGACGCACTCGAGGCGACCGTTTGATTGGGTTGCCTGCCAAGGATCCAAAACGGGAAGGGGCGCTGTCGGCGCCCCTTGTCATACCAGGCCCGCTGGCCAGCGAGAGGCCTGCAGGTCGACATGTCCGTTGGCGAGGAAGGCAACGCCTTCGTCCTCGAGCAGTGTGCGCTGCGCCTCGGGCCCACCGAAGGCGAACCCCTCCGCGAGGCGTCCGTCGGCGAATACGATGCGATGACAGGGGATGGTGCCGGGTTCCGGATTGACGTGCAGGGCGTATCCCACGTATCGGGCTCGACGGGGCTCACCAACGAGCTTGGCGATCTGACCATATGTGGCAACCATGCCGCAGGGCACCTGGCGTACCATGTCGTATACGCGGTTGAAGAATCCGTCGGTGTCCCGGTCTGCCATGCCGCCCTCACTTTCAATCGATATCGCCATTGTAGTCAAGAAAGGCGCCCCACATGCGCGGGGCGCCTTTCCAAAGAGGTGTTGCGCGAGGGGAGGGAAGGCGCAACGTTCGTGTCGAAGGTCTTTAATTCGCCTGTGCCTTCATTAAGTTACCTATAGCTAATTCTCTGAGACCCAAGTCGTAGACCGACGAGCACACAGCCTCTCCATAAGTTAATCAAGGGTTACAAATAGAAAGACACAGTGACATGTGGTCGTTGGGGTTCAAGGAATCGCTCGATGAGTTCGGAGAACGCACCCTCAGTCCCAGCCGTTTCAAGGACGACATCGCAATACGGCCGCACGTCGTCGGTGACATTCGCCACGCCGACGCCCAGTCCCGCCGCCTTGATCATGGAGAGGTCGTTTGCGGAATCACCAACGGCGATGACCTCGGACATCGGAATTCCCAGCATATCGGCAAGGCGCGTGAGCCCCGTCCCTTTGTCAACGCCTGCGGGCATGAGTTCGAGGTAGCGCTTGGAGGAGAAGGTGATGTCAACGCCGAGTCGCTCGGCCATCGGCGCGAGCTTGCGGCCCAATTCCTGCAGCTCATCGAAGTCCCAGTCGACGTACAGGATCTTCACGATGCCACGGCCTTCAAGGAATGAGAGGTCGGGATGGTCAGATCCGCGAAAATGAGTGACCCCGGTGATCGATTCCAGATAGTCGCGCTCCCGTGTGGGTGCGTCATTCACGAACACGTGGCCGTCGGCGACGTTGACGTGCATGCAGAGTCCGAGTTCGAGCCCCTTTGCATAGATCGCGTTCGCGCATTCGTTGGAAAGGCCGCAGGTGGTGAGCGGGGTGGGGTCTCCCACGCGGTTGATGAAGCCGCCGTTATAGGAGAGCACATAGCCGTCTTCGATCAGCTCGCGGGCCTCCCCCGAGAAGTTGTCCATGATAGAGGAATACCATCGCCCGCTCGAAGGGACGAACAGCACACCGAGCTCCCTCATGCGTTTGAGTGCTCGGAGATTGGACGCCGGGATGGCGTGGTCGGCGTCGAGAAACGTCTCATCCATATCGCTGGCAACAAGTCGGTACATGCAATCCCCCATACAACGTAAAAAACGAGGCGGGCTTATTATCGCCCACCTCGTAAGACCTTGGCTATGTCGAAGGCGTGGACACGTGAAGATGGCCCATTCGCGTGTCGCGGCGCGTTTCCGCGAGCCGGATGGCTTAGTACACCATTCCCATGGCTTCGCGTACCTCGGCGAGCGTCGCCTCGGCGACCTCGTTGGCACGGCGATTGCCCTCGCGTAGGACGTCCTTGACGTAGTCCATATCCTGGACCAGTTCCTCGCGGCGGGCGCGGATGGGGGCAAAGTGCTCGTTCACGCTCTCGGTGACGTACTTCTTGAGCGCGCCTGCGCCGCCCATGCCGATCTCCTCGGCGATCTCGACCTCGGAGCGGCCGGTGCAGATGGCGGCGGTGGAGAGCAGGCCGGACACACCGTGACGGGCTTCGGGGTCGAACGTGATCATGCGCTCGCCGTCGGTCTGGCTCTTCTTGATGCGCTTGGCCGTCTCCTCGGCGGTCATGGAGATGTTGATGGCGTTGCCGTAGGACTTGCTCATCTTGCGCCCGTCAAGGCCGGGCAGCAGCGGCGTATCGGACAGCAGCGCGTCGACCTCGGGGAACACCTTGCCGTAGCGGTTGTTGAACTTGCGTGCGATGGTGCGGGTGAGCTCGATGTGCAGCAGCTGGTCGCGCCCGACCGGCACGACGTTGCCCTTGCAGAACAAGATGTCGCACGCCTGGTGCACGGGGTAGGTGAGCAAAAGGCCGGTGAGCTCATGGCCGCTGGCCTCCATCTCGGCCTTGACGATGGGGTTGCGCTGCAGCAGGGCCTCGGAGACGAGCGACAAGAACGGCAGCATGAGCTGGTTTGCCGCGGGCACGGCGGAGTGCGTGTAGATCATCGTCTTGTCGGGGTCCAGGCCGCAGGCCAGGTAGTCGATGACCATGTTGTAGACGTTGTCCTAGATGTTGTCGGTGCTGTCGCGGTCGGTGATGACCTGGTAGTCGGCGATGAGCACGTTGGTGTGGACGCCCATGTCCTGCAGCTCGACACGGCTCTTGAGCGTGCCGAAGTAGTGGCCGAGGTGCAGGCGGCCGGTGGGGCGGTCGCCGGTGAGCATGGTGTACTTCTCGGGGTGCTGCGGCAGGTCGGCGCGGATCTGGTTGCTGCGCTCGAGGCTGACCTCATAGCTGAGCTCGTTGGGCATGCTGTCTCCTTTTGGGTTGAGTGCCTGGCCGGCATTGTCGGTCTTGGTTGAAGATGAAGCTACCAGAGAAACGGCGTCTCTTGCCGGAATCAACGATGGTTTTCGCCGTGTCGTCCCGCAGGGTCGTTTCCCTTCTTGGGAAGGAGCCCCTCGATATGCTCGAGCCGCTCCTCATGGGCCGCGTGCGCCGCGCGCTCCTCGGCGGCGAAAGCGGGGTCTTCGGGCGTGACGGTCTCATCTCGCTGTCGACTCCGGTACCACCGCGACGGCGCTCCTGAGCCTGCTCGTCGACAAGCCGGTGACTATCTACACCACCAACGGCTATGCATGTCGGTTTACGGGCGAGCTTGCTGCTAAGGTGGTGGTAATTGGCGGCGACTTCAACCCCGTTACCTGCTCGCTCACCGGTCCTATGGTTGAGAGCGCGCTGCGCGAGCTGTACTTTGACCGGGCGTTTATAGGTGTCAATGCGGTGGACGAGGACCGCGGCATCATGACGCCAGGTTATCCCGAGGCTATCAAAAAACGTATCGTGATGCAGAATTCCCAAGCGAGTTGCGTACTCGCCGATAGCTCCAAGTACCACGTGTTTTCAAATGTAAAGGTGTGCGACCTGGAGGGCTTTACTGTTATTTCCGACAGGCGCGACTCCAAAATCGGCGAACGCGTCAAAATGATCACGGCCTAGGACACTGGGGCATCGCATCTTGCCCTCAAGCCGTTGCCCACGTAACGAAGCGTGGGGCAAACGTGCGCCCCATTCCTGATTTGGGGACTAGCTTAGTTCGTCGGCTATTTGGTGCTCGTAGAAGGCTTCTACTACGGCGTTAAAGTCGCGGGCGAAGTCTTCCATGGTTCCACGCCAGGTGGCTCGGCCGGGCTTTCCTTGGCCCACATAGGCGGTTTGAATGCCGCAGGCGGGGCTGGGGAAATCGCGCTTGGGGTCGTTGCCCACCATGAGAACCTCATGTGGCTCGAGCCCCATGACCTGCAGCTGCCCTAGATAATATGTGGCATCGGGCTTGCAGCGCGTGGCGTTGCCCATGTGCGTTACGAGCTCGAAGGGCGCGTCTGTCAGCTCGCCCCAGCCCATGCGGCACTCGATGGCCCCTTGGGGAAAGCTGGGGTTGGTGAAGAGCGCACAGCGCAGCCCCGCGTCCTGTACGGCTTGAAGCGCGGCGTGCGCACCCGGCATGGCGTGGGCATTGATGGCATCGTCATTCTTGTACGGGAGAACTTCGCGTTCATAGTAGGTAAAAGCCTCATAGATGAGTGGGTCCGAGAGGCAGATGCCGCACCTGCGCTCGACCTCGGTGCGGTAAAACTCAAGATTGGTGCGATTGTCCGTGCCGCTTCGGCGATTGGCGTTGAGGTCGACCAGGATGGTGCCGAGGCGTGCCATCGTACCACCGCGGCTGCATCGTCCGATATCCGCGAGCATTGACGAGACATCCTTAAAATAGCGAAGGATAAACGCGTTGAGATTGATGCTGAGAAGCGTCTCGTCCATATCGAAAACGACTGCTTTGAGCACGCGGGCACCTTTCTCGAAAAATCGTTTAGAACGTGGGCTCCGGATACTTTACCCCAAAGCCGTATACTCAACTGCTTATCGTCAACTTATGGAGACGGTCGTTCACAAGATTGCGAAAAAGTCTCCATACGAGTAAAAAATCGCAGTTCACGCTTGAAATCGAAGTGATTTCCACGTAACCTATACGAACGTGATTGCATAAGCGTCACATTAGTATCTGTCGGCTCCCGAGTGTTCCTAAACGTTGTGTGCTTGTCGCACCCTTCTGTAGGTCCTAGCAATCGGGGCCCCGTAGTTCGAAAGGGGTCCACCTTTGAGTGAGATTCAGAACTCGTCCATTTTCTCTCTTGACGATGTCAACGAGGAGGAGATGAACAACCTCATCGACGGTACGATTACCGACTTTGATGAGGGCGATCTCGTTAACGGTACTGTCGTTAAGATCGAGCATGACGAGGTGCTCGTTGACATCGGATTCAAGTCCGAGGGCGTTATCCCGGTCCGCGAGCTGTCCATCCGCAAGGACGCTAACCCTGCAGACATCGTTGCACTCGGTGATTCCATCGAGGCCCTGGTTCTCCAGAAGGAGGACAAGGACGGTCGTCTGGTCCTTTCCAAGAAGCGTGCCGAGTACGAGCGTGCTTGGAACCGCATCGAGGAGAAGTTCAACTCCGGCGAGAACGTCGAGGGCGAGGTTATCGAGGTTGTCAAGGGCGGCCTGATCCTCGACATCGGCCTGCGTGGCTTCCTGCCCGCTTCCCTCGTCGACCTCCGTCGCGTCAAGGACCTCACCTCCTACATGGGCACCCGCATCGAGGCCCGCGTCATCGAGATGGACCGCAACCGCAACAACGTCGTTCTCTCCCGTCGCGTCGTGCTTGAGGAGTCCCGTAAGGCCGAGCGTTCCGAGATCCTGTCCAAGCTCAAGTCTGGCATGCGTCTCCAGGGCACCGTTTCCTCCATCGTCGACTTCGGCGCCTTCGTCGACCTCGGCGGTATCGACGGTCTCATCCACATCTCCGAGCTCTCCTGGAACCACGTCAACCATCCTTCCGAGGTTGTCAAGGTCGGCCAGGAGGTCGAGGTCGAGGTTCTCGACGTCGATCTCAACCGCGAGCGCATCTCCCTGGGTCTCAAGCAGACCACCGAGGATCCGTGGCGCGCACTGGTCAAGAAGTACCCCGTCGGCGCTATCGTCGAGGGCACGGTGACCAAGCTTGTCCCGTTTGGCGCTTTCGTCGATCTGGGCGAGGGCATCGAGGGCCTGGTGCACATCTCCGAGATGGCCAACAAGCACGTCGACCAGCCTTCTCAGGTCACCCACGTGGGCGACAAGGTTCAGGTCAAGGTCATGGAGATCGACCTCGACCGTCGTCGTATCTCCCTGTCGATGAAGTCCGCTGCTGAGACTCTGGGCGTCGAGATCGAGGTTACCCCGCTGCCTTCCGAGAAGAAGGACGAGGAGACCGACGCCGAGTAAATCGGTTTGACGATCACTTGCTTTAAGGGATCCGTCCGCAATGGACGGGTCCCTTTTTGCGTTTGCCGGTGAGGTGCGCAATGCTACTCGTGCGCAATGCTGTCCGGGCTGTTCACAGGCTATTGGGTTGTCGGTGCATGAAAATGCCGACATCCCGCCTCGGGGAGGAGGCGGGAACGCACCGAGTAGACGGAGGGGTGCGGAGCGCGGTCGCGTCTCGACTGGCGACGTTGCCCATCGACAACCCTATTGTACTGCATGGCATGGTTCTTGGTATATCGTGTCGAACGCTTGTGTTGTGCCTTTGCCTGCGGCAACGGTGTGTTACACTCTTGCACTGCTGAGTGGGCCAGACGGTCGCGCGATGTGCTGCTTGCGGCACGCGTGAGGAAAGTCCGGGCTCCAGAGGGCGGGATGCCGGCTAACGGCCGGGCGGAGTGATCCGACGGAAAGCGCCGCAGAAAAGAAGACTCCCACCTGCGCCGCAAGGCGTAAAGGGAAAAGCTGAAACGGTGGTGTAAGAGACCACCAGCGTCGTGGCAACACGGCGGCTTGGCAAGCCCCATCCGGAGCAAGCGCGAATAGGAACGCTATGGGCCGGCCCGGTCCGCGTTCGGGTAGCGTGCGTGGAGCTGCACGGTAACGTGCAGACAAGATAAATGACCGTTCACGACAGAACCCGGCTTATAGGCCCACTCGGCACTTTGTTGACGCTGCGAACCCGTCAGCGCGACAATCTGCCTTTCAAGCCTTCGGGCATGACCATAAGGTCAATGCCCTCGTCTTTCAAGGCACCTTGCTCGCGCTGACGGGTTCTCGCTTTCGTTGACGGAATCATCGGCGGTTCCGTTCTTGGCATCTCGCTGTTTTTGCCTGGTCATCGGCAGCCTCATTTCTGTTGCAATCTCGTCTTTCAAGGCACCTTGCTCGCGCTGACGGGTTCTCGCTGTTGGTGACGACATCATTGGCGTTTTCGCTCTTGTTGGCGAGGACAACGGTGCTGTCTTTGCCGTATTATTGAGGCTGTTTGTTGCCGCGCTTAGTTTTGTTGAGGGGCTTTGTTGGACAGCTACTTTACTCTGCGATCGAATATTGAGGCTTCTGGCGAGTTTGTGGATCGCAAGAGCCGGTTTATTGCCCAGCTGGTCCATATTGAATCCGAGGATGAGGCGAATGCCTTCATCGAGATGGTTCGCAAGCGTCATTACGACGCTCGACACAATGTTCCCGCGTGGATTTTGGTCGATGGACGCGAGCGTCAGAGTGATGACGGTGAGCCGAGCCGCACGAGCGGCATGCCGACGCTCGAGGTGTTGCGCGGCGCTGGGCTCAAAAATGTTTGCTGCGTGGTGACGCGCTATTTTGGCGGCACGCTGTTGGGGCCCGGTGGCTTGGTGCGCGCCTATACCGCGGCGACGCAGGCGGCGGTGGCAGCTGCTCAGGAGGCAGGGCAGGTCGTTGAGATGACGAGCGTCGTGCCTGTTGACGTGCACGTGGCCTATCCGCAGTATGAGCAGGTGCTTCGTTTGGCGCAGGATTCGGGTGCCAAGGTTTCGGATACCGATTACGCGGATACCGTGACGATTCATTTGGTGTTTAAGGCGGGGGAGCAGGAGCCGTTTTGCGCTAAGATGCGCGAGCTTATGGCGGGGCGCGAGGAGATTGAGGTCGGCGCTCCCAAATTTGCCGAGTTCTAACGGCGACGGCCGGCGTGCTTTTGGATGAATCCCACGCCCGCCGGCCGTCGTTTTCTGTTGCCGCCGTTTACTCGGCGAGCTGCTTTAGCACATCGCAGGCGATCTCGACGGCGTCGTCGATGCAGCCGGGGCAGCTGCGGAGCGGACCATTGTCCGATCCGATGCCCTTGAGCGTGCCGCAGACGGTCGTCGTGTTTTTCGTTTTAAAACGCTTGGCGATTTCGCGCGACAGCTTGTAAGTCTGGCCCTTGGTCTTGGGGTTTTCCATGCCGTCGCTCATTACAGCGCCCATGATGGCCACGGCGCCCGAGATAGCGCCGCAGGTCTCGGTCATGCCGCCCATGCCGGCGCCAAAGCCCTCGGTGAGGATAAAGGCAGTCTGGGGGTCGAGCCCGACGGCGGGTGCGAGCGTGCAGGCGACGGCCTGTGCGCAGTTAAAGCCGCAGGCGTGGTATTCGGCAGCCTGAGCCTGACAGGCGGTGATGTCGAGCTGGGCAGTATCGATTTGCTTCATCGTTGTCTCCTCGGTAACGGTTACTCGCCTATGGTACCCTTGCCGATGCATTTGTTCATCGAAAGCCTCATGTATGCCTCATTTTTATCTATCGAATAAATGCCAAAATCTGCGATAAATGCCCCCGGTTGATTTGTCTCATAACCTACCTTGGGGATGGGTTGAGAGGGGTGCGGGGTAGCGGTATCGTGAACCGGATAAAAATGTAACCCAGGCAAGGGAGCTAGATATGAGCGAGCAGACCATCGGTACGACATGTGTTCAGGGCGGCTATCACCCGGGAGATGCGGAGCCGCGCCAGGTGCCCATCTACCAGTCCACCACGTGGAAGTATGACACGTCCGAGCACATGGGCAAGCTGTTTGACCTGGAGGAGTCTGGCTATTTCTACAGCCGTCTGCAGAACCCTACGTGCGATCTGGTTGCCGCCAAGATCTGCGAGATGGAGGGCGGCACCGCTGCGATGCTCACGAGCTCGGGTATGGCCGCGAACTTCCTCGCGATCTTTAACGTGGCCGGCGCCGGCGATCATGTGGTCGCAAGCTCGGCCATCTACGGCGGTACCTACAACCTGCTTGCCCATACCATGGGTCGTATGGGCGTTACCTGCACGTTCGTTGCCCCCGATTGCACCGATGAGGAGCTCGAGGCAGCCTTTGAGCCCAATACCAAGCTCGTCTTTGGCGAGACGATCGCCAACCCCGCCCTTGCCGTGCTCGATATTGAGCGCTTTGCCAAGGCCGCGCATGACCACGGCGTGCCGCTGATGGTCGACAACACCTTCCCGACGCCCGTGATGTGCCGTCCCTTTGAGTGGGGCGCCGATATCGTTACGCACTCCACCACCAAGTACATGGATGGACATGGGGCCTGCCTGGGCGGCGTGATCGTCGACCACGGCCAGTTTGATTGGATGGCCCATGCGGACAAGTTCCCGGGTCTCACCACGCCCGATGAGAGCTACCACGGCGTGACCTATGCCGAGAAGTTTGGTCGCGAGGGCGCCTTCATTACCAAGGCAACCGCTCAGCTCATGCGCGACCTCGGCCCCATGCAGAACCCGCAGGCGGCGTTTTTCCTGAACAGCTCGCTCGAGAGCCTGCATGTGCGCATGCCGCGTCATTGCGAGAACGGCCTGGCTGTTGCCAAGTTCCTGCAGAGCCATCCCAAGGTGCGCTTCGTGAGCTATCCGGGTCTGGAGGGCGACAAGTACTATGACCTAGCTCAAAAGTACATGCCCAACGGTACCTGCGGCGTTGTGAGCTTTGGCTTTAACGGTGGTCGCGCGGCGGCCGAGACCTTTATGAAGAGCCTCAAGCTCGCTCAGATCGCCACGCATGTGGCCGACGCCCGCACTTGCTGCCTGCATCCCGCTAACGCCACGCACCGCCAGATGAACGATGAGGAGCTTATCGCCTGTGGCATCTCCGCCGACATGGTGCGCCTGTCGTGCGGCCTCGAGGACACGGCCGATCTGATTGCCGACCTTGAGCAGGCGCTCGAGCAGTGCTAGGCTAGCGTTCGTGCAAGGCGCCGATGCCGGCAGAAAGCTTCGGCGACCTTTAGCTCCGATACCTTAGGCGGGGCCCCAATCGCGACTGTTTGCAGGCGATTGGGGCCCCGTTTTTGTGTTGCGCCACTCGAAAGGATGGATATGGAGAAAACCGCAGAGCAACTGCACCGCGAACACATCGCTCTTGAGGGAGACACCCATGGCAAGAACAAATGGGCGATTCTGTTTACGGTGCTCATCATGACGTTTATGGTGTGTCTGGATTCGACCGTCGTGACCGTGGCGCTGCCCGTGATGCAAAAGGAGCTGGGCGTGGGCCTCGATCGCATTCAGCTGGTAAGCTCGGTGTATCTGCTTGCGGCTTGTGCGGCGATGCGGCTTTGTGGTGCGATGCGGCTTGTGGGGCGGGCGGGGGTCGGTCCGTGGTAGACTATCGAGCAACGTTTATTAATCGCGCGGTATCGTTGCCGCGAGAAGGGGTTGCGCCATGCAGGAGCTTGAGGACCGTATTCGCCATGACGGCATCGTAAAGGCCGGTAATGTCCTTAAGGTTGATGCTTTCCTCAACCACCAGTGCGACGTTGATCTGTTTGACCACATGGGCGCCGAGTGGGCCCGTCTGTTCGAGGATGTCGAGATTAACAAGATCCTTACGATCGAGGCTTCGGGCATTGGCATGGCCTGCATCGCATCCCAGCATTTTGGCGGCGTGCCGGTGGTCTTTGCCAAGAAGGCGCAGTCCATCAACCTCGACGGCGAGCAGTATGCCACGACCATCTATTCCTTTACCAAGCAGAAGGAGTACCCGGTCATCGTTGGCAAGCGCTTCCTGTCCGAGGGTGACAAGGTCCTGATTATCGACGACTTCCTGGCCAACGGATGCGCGCTCGAGGGTCTTATCAAGATCTGCGAGGCTGCGGGTGCCGAGGTGTCCGGCATTGGCATTGCGGTGGAGAAGGGTTTCCAGGGCGGTGGCGATAAGCTCCGCGAGCGCGGCTTCCGTGTTGAGAGCCTGGCCCGTATCGCCGATATGGACTGCGAGAACGGCGAGATCACCTTCGCCTAGGCTCGTAACACAAGCGATTGGTATGCGATGTGACAAAGGGACTGTCCCTTTGTCACATTTTTTGTATGAGGGGAGGTGTTGATATGGATGAGAACACGATGGGATGGCGTGAGTATGCGCGCTATGCCGAGATGTCGGTCGAGGAGCTGGCGCGCGATTGCGAGGTGCAGGTGTTTCGCGCGACGGGTCCGGGCGGGCAAGGCGTGAACACGACGGACTCGGCGGTGCGCATGAAACATATCCCTACGGGGATTACCGTGACGGCGCGCGAGAGTCGCAGTCAGTTCCAAAATCGTAGCTGCTGTTTACGTAAGCTACACGCTGAGCTTGAGCGTCGCGGGCGTCCACCGCGTCGACGCGTAAAGACCAAGGTGCCTCAGCGCTCTCGCCAGCGCAGACTTAATGACAAGCACTTCAACGCCATTAAAAAGGCCAACCGCCGCAAGCCGGGCGGGGAGGAGTGATCTTCTCGATAAGTTGCGGTGAAATAGGGGTGGTTAGCGGGTTGGACGCCAGACTTGGAGGGCGCCGGGTAGGATGTCGACTTCGATGCGCGAGGCGATAACAGGTTCGCCGTCGGCCTGGATGGGGTAGTCGGGCTCCTCAAAGGTAAGCTCGGCATGGCGGCAGCGGCGCATGCAAACCGGTGGCAACTTGGTATGGTGGCCGTCCTTGGCCGAAAGAAACATGGGAAGCGCGACCGCACGCGGAACGGGGCCGCAGGCGTAGCAAACGTCGAGCATGCCGTCGCACGGGTCGGCGTCGGGACAGATGCGATAGCCCGAGCCATAGGTGGGGCCCAGCTGAATCGCCATGATGATCGCCCTCACGCGCTCGGCGGGCGCGCCGTCAAAGCTGACTGTCATGGGGTAGTTGCGATAGCGCAGGCCAAACTGTTCAAGTCCCGAGAGGGTGTAGAGCGGAGCGCCGGTGAGGCCCGTCTTTTTGCGCAGCTCGGTGGTGCCAAGGCCGATGGCGGCGTCAATACCGACGGAGAGCGTCTGGTCGTAGTACTCAACGGAAGCCTCGCCGCTACCGCTTGCGGGGTTCCATGAGCGAATGCGACCGATGTCCTGACGCTGCAGCTCGCAGGTGAGCAGCGCGCCAAAATCCTTGCCGGAGAAATCTTCTATACCGAGCGTTTGGGCAAAATCGTTGCCGGAACCCACGGGTAGGATGGCAAGAGCGGGGCGGGGGTCCTCCTTTTGTGCCATAAGCCCGTTGACGACCTCGTGGATCACGCCGTCGCCGCCAAGGGCGATAACGGTGCGATAGCCCTGAGCCTGTGCGGCCAGCTCCTTGGCGTGTCCCATACACTCGGTCAATACCAGGTCAAACTGGGATGCGCGTGCAGTCATGTCCAAAAAGCGTTGCAGGCGCTCGGCAACTTCGCGCGCCGCACCCGATTGGGCGGCGGGGTTGGCGATGATGAGCGTTCGACCAAAATCAGTTGCGTGCATGGGCGACTCCCGGCGTATGGCGTGACGGTGCGGTCGCGCTCGGGTCGAATTGTCCCCCGATTGTGGCTGCACGGCGAATACTTACGTCTACTCTATCAGGTCGTTGTGGCGCTCGATAGCATCCGCTACCGTACCGCCCTCGTCCACTATAAGCGAACGGCGCTTGGGTGAGATGATGCGCTGGGCAGGGTACACGCCGCGGTGTCCGCCGGCGAGGTAGCTGATAAAGGCCACGATGACAAAGAACCCGGCGGCCGTGCCGTGGAACAGGTCGATGGCCATCATGCAGGTGGTGATGGGCACGTTAAGGCCGGCACAGAACACGCCGAGCATGCCGAGAGCCGCCAGAAAACTGGGGTCGAGCCCGGTAAGGCAACCGATCCAGCCACCGAGTGCCGCACCGATGCCAAACAGGGGCGTGACCTCGCCGCCTTGGAAACCGGCACCCAGGGTGAGTGCCGTTACGACGAGCTTGATGGCGGCGTCGGCGAGGGTGGTGTTGCCGGCAAACCCGGCGCCCGAAAGCCACGTGGAAAGGCCGGCGTAGTCCCAGGCGTCGAGGAGAGCATAGACAGCCAAAACCACGAGTGCGCCTATAAGTGCGCGAACGAGGTAATTGGTGATAAAGCGACCGTACAGGCTCTTGACGGTTCGAACCGCCCAGGCAAAGAGGCGTGCCGTCAGACCGAAGATAATGGCGCTGATAACAACGATAACGACCGTTTTGGGCGTCATGGCGGGAACGCTGGCGATGGCATTCGCTTCGTACTCGGTACCCAGGGCGAGTGATGTAAAGTAGCCGGTAAACGAGGCGACCAGGCAGTAGATCCCTGCGGTGTAGTCGATCTTGCCGATAAAGCACATCTCCATGCCAAAGAAAGCTCCGGCAAGGGGAGAGCCGAATACGGCGCCAAAGGCCGACGAGATGCCGGCGAGCATGAGGTCGTGGTGGTCATGCTTTTTGAGGTGGGCGAGGCTTGAGATGTTGCTGGCGATGGTGCCGCCAATCTGCACCGCGGCTCCCTCGCGACCGGCCGATCCGCCCGTTAGGTGCGTGAGCGTGGAGCAGACGAAGGTGAGGACGGCCATGCGCTTATGGATGAGGCGTGTGCCCAGAGCGGAGTCGATGACCAGGTTGTTACCGCGTTTGGCGGCAAGACCGTGGTTTTTGTACGCCCATGCGGTGGCAACGCCCACAACGGGAAGCAGCGCGTAAATCCACGTATGGTGCTCGCGATAGTCGGTCGCGATATTCAACGAGGCCAAAAACGCCCAAGCGGCAACGCCCATGGCGAGCGAGACGATGACGACGAGTACGAGCAACTTAGCGCTCGCGAGTAGGTTGTGGGCATTGCGGCGCGTGTCGGCAGCCAAGAGATGCTCGGAGCGGGTGAGCTGTTGCCTGCCTGCCATGATGACGTCGTTCAGGGAGAAAAAGCCGTCGTCGTCGAGCGGCTGGGAATGATCCTGCGCCTCGTTTGCGCTTTCGGGTTTGTCGGTAAAAGCCATACGGTCCTCTTTTAGGTTGCAACACGAGCATTATAGAACGTGCCAAACGTGACAAACCGGCAGGTTGGTTTCGGTTCTGTTTCGCGGCTTGCGGCCGACAGATGTATTCGAGAACGTGGGTCGTTTCGCCGCCGTGCGGCAGGGGATTATACTGAGACAAGCATAAAGAATTGGCGCCCCCGTTGTGCGCTGTGGCATTAAGAGGTGCATATGGCAGAGAAACTCATTCCGCTGGAGGACGCGCAGTCGATTGTTCTGTCGCACGTTGCTCCGACCGGTCTCGTCGAGATTCCCGTGTGGCAGGCCGCCGGCCTTCCCTTGGCCGAGGACGCGGTGGCCGATATCGACATTTCACCGTTTGCCAACAGCGCTATGGACGGATATGCCGTGCGCGCCGTCGACCTCGCCAAAGCGTCCACCGATGCGCCCGTGACGCTTTCTGTCGTGGGGCACGAGGCGGCGGGCCATGTCTTTGAGGGCGCAATCGGCGCGGGCGACACGGTTCGTATCATGACGGGCGCGCCGGTACCCGAAGGTGCCGATGCCGTGGTGAAGTACGAGATCGTCGATGTGCTCGACGGTGACGGCAACGAGGGTTCGCGTGTGAGATTCTCGGCGCCTGCCAAGGTGGGGGAGAACGTTCGATCGGCTGCTGAGGAAGCGCATGCTGGCGACGTCGTGATGTACGCTGGAGAGGTTGTGGCTCCGGCGGGCGCCGGCTTGCTGGCGAGTGCCGGGTATGCGAGCGTGAAGGTGCATGCCGCTCCGCGCGTGGGCATTATCTCGCTGGGGACGGAACTGGTCGCACCGAGTAACGTGCCGGCGCGCGGGCAGATTCGCGACTCCAACTCGTCGGCGTTGATGGCCGAGGCGCTCGATGCAGGAGCCGAGCCCGTGTTCTACGGCATTGCGCCCGATGATGAGCAGGCGATTGCCGAGTTGGTGCATCGCGCCGCGCAGGACTGCGATTTTGTCATTACGAGTGGTGGCGCCTCTGCGGGTGATTACGACTATGTGACGGCGCTCGTTCGGCGCGAGGGCGAGGTGCTGTTCGACCGCATCTCGATGCGTCCCGGCAAGGCCATCACGTTTGGCCTGCTTGGGGGCAAGCCATATTTGGGACTTTCGGGCAATCCCGCGGCGGCGTATGTGGGCTTTGAGATGCTTGCCCGCCCGGCGATCCGCAAGATGCGCGGCTTTGCCGAGGGCGTGCGTCCCGTGCAGCAGGCGAAGCTCACACACGGCGTGAAGAAGCGACAGCATCGCCGCTTCTTCGATCGTGCCACGGTTTTGCGCGACCCCGAGACCGGTGAGCTGTTGGTGACCGAGGCCAAGACGCAGAATTCGGCGCTGCTCGGCACGATGCAGCGGGCCAACTGCCTGCTGCGTATTGACGAAGGCCCGTGTGACCTCAGGGCGGGCGACGTCGTGGATGTCGTGCGTGTCGACTTGCCTGAGGGCGCGGTGCTATAGGAGGAATGCTATGGAGCTGAAGATATCGATTGTGACGTGCTCGGATACGCGCGATCTTGCCCAGGACGAAGCGGGTGCTGCGCTCGAGGAACTCATCGCGGCGCAGGGCTGGACGGTCGCCTCACATGTGGTCGTGCGCGACGACGTCAGCGAGATCGGTGATGCCATTGAGGAAGCGGCCGATGAGTGCCACGCCAATGTCGTGCTCACCTGCGGCGGCACGGGCCTTTCGATGCGCGACGTGACGCCCGAGGCGACGCGTGCCGTCTGCGACCGCGATGTACCGGGTATTGCAGAGGCAATCCGTGCGTACTCCATGACCAAGACGCGCCGCGCTATGCTTTCGCGCGCCGTGTGCATGCAGCGTGGGCATACGCTTGTCATCAACTTTCCGGGATCAACGAAAGCGGCCCGCGAAAGCTGGGAGGCCGTGAGCGACCAGCTGGAGCACGCAGCTCAAATGACGGCGGGGGGCGGGCACGCCAAATAAGCGCATTACCTGCGGCGGAGTGACCTTACGGGCTGCTCCGCCTTTTTTATGCAGCGACAGTGCGGGCCGTCTCGTGGTTATCGGTAAAGGAAAATTATTAGACGAGAAATATTTATCACAAACACTATTCGTGCAAAAGTATAATCTAGTAACAGCATAAAGCTTGCGGCGGGGTGCCCGGGCGTAGCGTTCGAAAGGGTTGAACATGTTCGATACGGTTTCTCGCCGCGGGTTCGTTTCACTTTCCGCTGTCGCCGCTGCCGGCCTTGGCCTTGCCGGCTGTTCCGGCAGCAAGACGTCTGGGCCGACTGGTTCCGATGCCGGCTCCGCCAAGATTTCGTCCAAGAAGGCTGTTGAGCTGCAGGTCTTTGCTGCCAACTCGCTCGAGAAGGCCCTGCCCGAGGTTCAGAAGCTCTATACCGACCAGACCGGCACCACGTTTGCCGACACGCAGTTTAAGGCTTCCGGCGACCTTGTCGAGCAGATGCGCGCCGGTGCCGCCGTCGACGTACTCATCACGGCCTCCAAGGGCACCATGGATGACGCCGAGGCCGCCGAGCTCGTCGACGCCGACACGCGTGAGGACATGTTCGTCAACGACCTCGTGATCATTCGCGCCGAGGGCTCCGACACCAGGGTCGAGGCCATCGCCGACGTCGCGAACCTGGACGGCAAGATCGCCATCGGCGACGCCAAGACCGTTCCCGCTGGCAAGTACGCCAACCAGGTCCTGGCCTCCGTGGGCCTCTACACCGGCACCGAGGGCGACGACGGCGAGTATGCGCCCGATCTCGCCGACAAGGTGGCTCTGGCCGACAAGGTCGGCACCGCTGCGTCTTACGTCTCTACGGGCGATTGCGTGGCCGGTTTTGTCTACAGCTCCGATATCTTCCGCTACGACGGCATCGAGGAGACCTTCGTGTGCCCCGAGGACTCGCACAAGCCCATCGTGTATCCCGGCGCTGTCGCCGATAGCTCCGAGCACGCCGACGAGGCCAAGGCGTTCATCGACTTCTGCCTGACCAACAAGAAAGCCCAGAAGATTTGGGCTAAGTACGGCTTTGAGCTTTCCGCGTAGTTCGCAACATCGCCGCATAACGATATGCTTGAGGGCGGGCGTTCTCGCGATCGCCCGCCCTTTTGATTGAACCGGCGTGTCCGCGTGCCGTTGCCCTGTGTTTGAGGAGTCGCCCGTGCCAAGGAAAACGATTCGCCTGCTCGCCGTGCTGGCTGCGGTTCTGTGCGTGCTGACCGCACCGCCCGGGGTTGCTCGGGCCGAGGCACTCTTCACCACCGCCGATGGCTGCCAGGCGACCGAAGATTCCGCGCTTATCGATGGCGTCGGGTTTGGCCTCAACGCGTTTGAGCGCAATGCCAAGGGCACGGCCCGTTCGTTTGCGGGTCAGCCCGAGGGCTACCGTTTTCCTATCTACAAGAAGACGACCCTCGTGACGGTGACGACGCCTGAGAGCATCGTGGTCTGGCTCGACGCCCATGCCGCCAAAGACGCGGGGCTCGATATCTCAAAGGCAGATGACCAAAAGGCGCTCAAGAAGATGCTCGTGGGGCTCGACAAGTCGCACTCCATGGGTGGTGCGTTGCTGGAGGACTCTAATCTCGAATGGGTCTTTACCTCGGATAACGCGCTGGTGCAGAGCGATTACCGCTATCAGTTTAAGGTGAAGGGCGGCAACGGCGATTACTACACGGTAGTGAATGCCGCCGACGCCGCGAATGCCGAGCTAGATTTGGGTGACGGCGTCCTGTGGAGCGATAACGCCGCCCTCGTGCGGTATGCGGACGTGTCGACGACGGTGCCGCCGTCGCTGGCGGAGCGCGCCGCAGCCTTCTTTGGCGACATCGACTATCGCCCGTTTTGGGTGTCCATAAAAACGAGCGGCCTTGCCCTGCTGATCTCCTTTGCGCTGGGGCTGTTCGCCGCGTGGAAGACTATGGGTACCTCGAGTCGCATCAAGGGCCTGCTCGATTCGGTTTTTACGATTCCTATGGTGCTGCCGCCCACGGTCTGCGGCTTTCTGCTCCTCATGCTGTTTGGCCGCTCGACCGGGGTGGGCCAGTGGCTCATCGCGCACGGCATCTCGATTGTCTTTACGTGGTCGGCGGCGGTGATATCTGCCGTGGTGGTGTCGTTTCCGCTCGTCTATCGTACGGCACTTGGTGCCTTCGAGAGCCTCGACACGCAGATGCTCGATGCGGCGCGCACGCTGGGATGGTCCGAGCGTCGCATCTTTACCAAGCTCATGATGCCGCTCGGCTGGCCCTCCATCGCCGCCGGCACGGTGCTCGCCTTTGCCCGCGCAATGGGTGAGTTTGGCTGCACGCTGTTCTTTGCGGGCAACTATGCCGGCATCACGCAGACCATTCCCATCGCCATCTACTTTGAGTGGATGGGCGGCAATACGTCGGTGGCCCTCTTTTGGGTCGTGGTCGTAATCGTGTTTAGTTTCCTAGTCATCCTGTTCATCAACATGTACACTGCGCATTCGCAAAAGTACCGCGAGCGCGGCCTTTCCCGTGCGGAGCGCAAGCAGGCCAAAGATCTCGCCGGACGGGGCGATTCGCTCGACCCGGCGGGCGGCGATGCCTTGCGTATCGATCGCGAGGCGCTGGCCGAGCTCATGCGCGATGACGCCGCTTTGCAGGGAGGTCGATAGGCCATGTCGCTCGTTCTGGATATCAAAAAGCGCTATCCCGGGTTTACGCTCGACATGCAGCTTGAGGCCGGCGAGGAGCGTGTGGCGCTGCTGGGCGCCTCGGGCTGCGGCAAGAGCTGCACGCTGCGCTGCATTGCCGGCGTGGAGACGCCCGACGAGGGCAAGATCGTCGTCAACGGTGTAACCTTCTTTGACTCGGCGGCGGGCATCAACCTGTCGCCCCAGGAGCGAAAATGCGCCCTGCTGTTCCAAAACTATCAGCTGTTTCCCAACATGACGGTGGCCGATAACGTATGCGCCGGCGTAAAGGATGCGGGCGACGCCGCCGCGCGCAAAAAGCTCGCCGAGCGCTATCTGGGCATTTTCGGTCTGGCCGATTTTGCCGACCGCTATCCCGCGCGACTCTCGGGCGGCCAGCAGCAACGCGTGGCGCTCGCCCGCATGGTGGCGGCGCATCCGGGCATCTTTATGTTCGACGAGCCTATGAGCGCGCTCGATTCCTATCTTAAGAGCGCACTCGAGCAGAACATGCTCGACCTGTTCGACGTCTGTAACCGCACCGTGCTCTACGTGAGCCACGATATCGACGAAGCGTGCCGCCTCTGCCAGCGCATCTGCGTGATGCATAACGGGCGCGTCGAGGAGATCGGTTCTGTCGAGGACGTGGTTCGCCGTCCGCAGACACTGGCGGCGCTGCGCTTGACGGGCTGCAAGAACACTAGCCGGGCGCGCAAGATCGGCGATGAAGAAGTTGAGGCGCTCGATTGGGGCATGACCTTTAACGTGGGTCGCGAGGTTCCCGATAATGTGGTGTACCTGGGCATTCGCGCAAGTTACTTCCATGTTGACAACCGTGCCGAGCGGGGCCGCAATAGCTATGATTTGCACGTGGCCCGTGTGAGCGATTCGCGCTTTGAGCGCCTGGTGCTGTTGGATGCGCCGCGGGCCGATGCACCAACGCGTCTGCAGTGGAAGGTCAACAAGGTGAGCGTACCTGTCGACGAGCTACCGCAAGCAGGCGAGACGCTGCGCATGCATTTTGATGCGAGCAGGATTCATTTGGTTTGTCGATAGCGCCGGGTAATGCCGTCGGGGATATAAGCCTCGGCGGCTTTGTCTTGCCGTTCGCCGAATGAGGGATGACAAACTCTTATCAATCAAGATAATAATTTATTAAACGACGGCACACGATGCTGTCGTACGACGATGCCGCGGGGGCTGCAAGCGTGGCTCTGTGCGGTACGTCCGACGAGGTGATTCCCGAGGCCGAGAAGGTGCTGCCGTCAAACCTCTGCCCGTTCATCAAGTCGACGTACGGCTTTGCCTACTCGCAAAAGTGCCCGTTTACGTACTTTAGCGACATGATCATCGGCGAGACCACCTGCGACGGCAAGAAGAAGATGTACGAGCTGCTGGGGGAGCTTAAGCGCACGCACATTCTGCATCTTCCTCAGGGTCGCGACCGCGCCTACGAGCGTGAAGGCTGGTACGAGGAGTGCCGCCTGCTCAAGGAGGAGCTCGAGGGCTTCTACGGCGGCTAAGGCCGCTGTGGTCGATGGGGTGGATTCGGTGACGTGGACCTGCGTGCAGCCAACCGGGTTCTCCTCGGTCGATGCTTCCGAGCGGCTGCGCGAGGCACTGGCAGCGGCTGGCTATGACGTGGCTGCCGACCTGGCGCGTTCCGGCGAGCCCACCAAGATCAGCAGCATGTGCACGGTGTTTGCCGAAAGCGAGGTCATTAGCCTGATCGGCCGCGGCGAGCCGCGCGAGAACATTGCCCGCGGTGTGATCGACAGCGTCGTGTCACGTGTGGCGACCATGGCCTCGCAAGCCGCGGGCGCCCCGTACTATCTGACCGGTGGTCTGTGCGAAAACGCCTATGTCGTCGAGCGTCTTGGCGCATTGGTGGGCTCGCCAGTCACCACCTCGCCCCAGGCCCGCTTTGCCGGTGCCATCGGCGCGGCCATTCGAGCCCAGGCGCTCGCGTAGGGGGCCGGTGCGATAAATTGCCCGCTCTCGGCGCCGTCATGCGTATACTGGGAGGAACTGATTGACCGATGAGAGGAGGTATCGATGGCTGACGATCTCATGAAGCTCACGCAGATGACTGCCGCGAGCGGTTGAGCCGCTAAGTTGGCTCCTGGAGCCCTCGCCCAGGTCCTGGGCGACTTACCCAATGTGCATAACGACAACCTGCTCGTGGGGTTCGATACTTCCGACGATGCGAGCGTCTTCCGCGTTGGCGATAACTTGGGCCTCGTGCAGTCCATCGACTTCTTCCCACCGATGGTCGATGACCCGTTCCTGTTTGGCCAGATCGCCGCGGCAAACTCGCTGTCGGACATCTACGCCATGGGTGGACGGCCGAGCCATGCCATGAACCTGCTTTGCATACCCAGTTGCCTGGGCGTTGAGGTTGCCGGCCAGATTCTGGCGGGTGGCGCCGACAAGTGCGTCGAGGCCTGCTGTGCCATCGCGGGCGGCCACACCATCAACGACGACGAGCCCAAGTACGGCCTGTCCGTGAGTGGCTTTGTCGCGCTTGACCGTATGCTCGCCAACAGCGGCGCACGCGTGGGCGATGTTCTGCTGCTGACCAAGGCGATCGGCTCGGGCATCATCACTACGGCCATTAAGGGCGAGCTCATCGAACAGGACGAGGCCGCAGCCATGTTTGACTCGATGCGGACCCTCAACGAGGCTCCGATTCGTCTGGCCGAGGACCTCGAGCTTCATGGCTGCACCGACATCACGGGCTTTGGCCTGATCGGACATGCGTGCGAGATGGCCGAGGGCTCGGGCGTGCAGATTGAGCTTGTGTCGGGGGCGGTGCCGCTCTTTGACCAGGTGCTCGACATGGCACGCCTTGGCATTATCCCTGCCGGCGCCTACCGTAACCAGGACTTTTTTGGCCCGCGCGTGGCAGTCGACGATGGTCTGGAGCCGGGGATGCTGGATGCGCTGTACGATCCGCAGACCTCGGGCGGCCTGCTTATCGCGGCACCCGCTGCCGATGTGGATGAGCTTGCGCGCCGTCTGCATGCCGAAGGACGTATCGCCTCCGTCGTCGGTCGCGTGTGCGAGCCGGTGCCAGGCGGTCCTGCCGTCCACGTTGTCCGCTAGCCCGCACGTTTATGTAACTGTTTACCGTTCTCTAGAACGGTTCTTTCGAAAGGAAATGCTATGTCTACCAAGATTGAAGTCAATGCCACGGGCGATGCCTGCCCGCTGCCCGTCGTCAAGACGCTTAAGGCGCTCAAGCAGCTCGATGGCGAGGGCGTTGTCGTGACCTCGGTCGATAACGAGACCGCCGTCAAGAACATCTCCAAGATGGCGCAGGAGAAGGGCTGCACGGCCTCGGTCGAGAAGGTTTCTGACGCCGAGTGGCACGTGACCGTGGCGACCGCCGGTGCCGTGGCCGTTGCGGACCCCGAGCAGGACGGTGCTGCCTTCTGTGATGCCAGCGCCGGCAAGGGCAAGCTCGTCATTTCCGTCTACACCGACTGCATGGGCCGCGGCGACGACGAGCTGGGCCACAAGCTCATGAAGGCGTTTATCTTTGCCGTGACGCAGCAGGAGGAGCTGCCCGCGACCATGCTGTTCTACAACGGCGGCGCCAAGCTCACCGTCGAGGGCTCGCCGGTGCTCGATGACCTGAAGGGCCTGGCCGAGCAGGGCGTCGAGATTCTCACTTGCGGTACCTGCCTGGACCACTTTGGCATTAAAGACCAGCTTGCGGTGG
The DNA here is from genome assembly GCF_052064015.1 of Collinsella sp. HCP3S3_D1. Classification (NCBI taxonomy): domain Bacteria; kingdom Bacillati; phylum Actinomycetota; class Coriobacteriia; order Coriobacteriales; family Coriobacteriaceae; genus Collinsella; species Collinsella sp. HCP3S3_D1. Next base: position 27,402 of record NZ_JBQHWK010000009.1, on the reverse strand, counting down.
GCGAGGTCACCAACATGTACGTGATCGTGGAGAAGATGGAGCAGGCCGTGCGCGTCGTGCGCCCGTAGCGTATTGGTTGGAGTTGCCATGAGGGAGAAGCGCCCGGCGCTTGTCATCACGTTTCCCACCACGGCGGCCGCCATGGGCTGCGAGACCCTATGCATCGAGCGCGGCCTTCCCGGGCGCACGATTCCCGTGCCCGGGGAGGTCGCTGCCGGCTGCGGCTTGGCGTGGAAGGCGTTGCCTGCCGATGAGGAACTGCTGCGCACCGAGCTTGCCGCAGCTGGTGTTCCCACCGAGGGCTTTACGGTGATTGACATGTGGGAGGTCGTGCGATGATCTATCTGGATAACGCGGCGACGACCATGCTCAAGCCGCAGGCGGTCATCGATGCCGTGACGCAGGCGATGTGCTCGCTCGGCAATGCCGGGCGCGGCGCCACGTCGGGTGCTCTCGATGCGGCTCGTACGATTCACGGTTGCCGTGCCAAGCTCGCGCGCCTTTTGGGTTGCCCGAGAGCGGACCATGTGTGCTTTACGCCCAACTCCACGGCTGCACTCAACACCGCCATCTGTGGCGTGGTGCGCCCCGGCGACCGTGTGGTCACGACGGTGCTCGAGCACAACTCGGTGTTACGCCCGCTCAATCGCCTGGCGGCGGAGCGGGGTGTGGCGGTTGAGCATGCGGGCTGCGACGCGAACGGCGTGCTCGACTACGACGAGCTCGAGCGGTTGGTCACGCCCGGTACGCGCGCTGTGGTGGTGACGCACGCCTCCAATGTGACCGGCAACGCGGTCGACATTGCGCGCGTGGCGGCCATGGCCCATGCGGCAGGTGCGCTGGTGATCGTCGATGCCTCGCAGTCTGGCGGTACGGCGCATATCGATATGCACGCCATGGGGCTCGATGTCGTGTGCTTTACCGGCCACAAGGGGCTCATGGGACCTCAAGGCACCGGCGGCCTGGCCGTGGCGGAAGGCATTGACGTGGCGCCCTGGGCCATGGGCGGCACGGGCGTGCACAGCTTCGATGCGCTGCAGCCGCTTGAGTGGCCCACGCGCCTTGAGGCGGGCACGCTCAACGGTCACGGTATCGCGGGCCTTTCTGCCGGTCTCGACTTTATCGAGGCCCAGGGTGGGGTCGAGGCGATTGCGGCGCACGAGCGCTCGCTTGCAGAGCGCTTCCTTGCCGGCGTGCGCGAGATTCCGGGGATTAAGCTCTACGGTGCCTTTGACCAGCCCGTGCGCTCGGCGATCGTCTCACTCAACGTGGGTGATATCGACTCTGCCCAGATTTCGGACGCGCTCATGCAGGGGTGGGGGATTGCGACGCGCCCCGGCGCCCATTGTGCCCCGCTCATGCACCGCGCGCTCGGGACTGAGCGTCAGGGTGTCGTTCGTTTCTCGTTTGGGTATTTCAACACGGACGAGGAAGTCGACACCGCGATTGACGCTTTGCGTGATTTGAGCTGCGATTAGACCAACCTTCTGCGCCCTTAGATAAACCGTTTGCGTAACCTTCCCGCATTGTCGCTTATACAGGGTATTGTGAGATGATGGCCCGCACTGGGTCCTCGGTATCTTTGCGAATTGCGGGAAGGTTCCTATGAACAGGATCACTGCTGCCCTCTATAGGTTTTTGGTCGTCTATCTTTCGGTCGCGATGGTCGTGACCTCGATACCCCTTGCGCCCAGCACAGCCTATGCCGATGATGCTGGGGCGGTCGCCGTCGAAAACGAGGCCCAAGAGACCGACTCGGGCTCTGACGCTGATGCCGATGCGGTCGATAACGCGTCGTCTTTGGGCGAGGGCGGCTCATCCACAACTTCCGACCAAACGAATAACGCTCTGGACGAATCGTCCAGCTCGGATACCAGCACTTCCACGTCGAGCCTGGCCCAAGATCTTTCGAGCTCCGCGACCAACTCCGATGCAGCAAAGACCTCGCCTGCAACGGCGGAACCCTCGTCCGATGACAGCGAAGTCGATCCCCTCGTGTATGAGGACCCAACGGTCTATGAGTATGCCAAGCTTATGCCGAACGGCTATGTGTATCCGTGTGATGCTGGCGGAAGCGTTACGGTAGAGATTGATGAAAACGACCCGAATGAGAACTCTGTCGATGGTAAATTGGTGACCAACCTGATCGTTGATTACGGAGTGGATGGGGTCCCCGGATATATTTGTGAGTACTCCTCCAATCTGCGCTCGGTACGTTTTGAGAACAGCTCTATTTCTTCAATTGGATTACACGCCTTTTCTGGCTGCTCGAATCTCGCCGATATCAGCTTTTCCGGTATGACCATTGGGGGCATCGGAACAGAAGCGTTTTCTGGGTGCGGATCGCTTACGAGTCTGAACATTAATGACGTTGCTACCATCGGCTCTATGGACGATGCCGCGTTTGCCTGGAGCGGGCTGCGGTCTACGGGGCTCGACAAGGTCGTTGGTCTCAGTTCGATTCCTGAGAACGCTTATAATGGCTGCAGCGCTCTGACCGATACCGGTCTGGGAGGGAACACATCTATCACATCAATCGGCGTTAATGCGTTCAAAAACTGCTCTCGCCTTGCGACGACGGGGCTCGAGAACAATACGACGATCAAGACGCTTCGCGAAGGCTGTTTCTCCGGGACCAATATGAGCGGCGGGCTGACGCTGCCCCTTTATTCCAAGATCGAGGAACTGCCGAGCCGTGCGTTCTATGGCTCTAAGCTTGAAACTGTGTACTTTGGATGCGACCATGTGGTGCTCATTAATTCCACCACGTTCCCCAAGCAAAACATGACCGTCATGGTTCCTGCCAAGATGGTTTCGCAATACGCAAGCGGTCGCCCCAACGAGGTCTGGGAGAGTTGCAATGGCAGCCTGCCCGTCCCCGTGGGCAAGATGCTTCAAAAGATTAAGGTCTCGCGTGATCCCGACAAGATGGCCTATCACCAGGGTGACACCATTTCGCTCGAGGGCATGATCGTCACGTTTCAATATCCTCATTCGACGATGGATAGCGACTACGAAGCGCTCATAAAGGACGAACTCGGCGAATACCTTACGGCGACCCCCTGTGATGGTGATGTCTTCGACGAGTCGATGGACGGAGAACCTATACAGCTCGTGTACGACGATGGCTACACGCGCCTTGTCGCGTACAGCAAGGGCAATCTGCAGCAGGCGGCCTACGAGTATGCCAAGTTTATGCCGAACTACTACCTGTATCCGTGCGACGCAAACGGAAATCTTACGGTAGAAATCGATGAAAACAACCCGCGCGAGAACTCCGTCGACGGTCGAATGGTAACGAATTTGATTGTCGATTACGGGGTTGATGAAGTCGACGCACAGCTCTGCGCCGACTCTACCAATCTGTGCTCAGTGCGCTTTGAGAACAGTTCCATTTCCAAAATCGGACTGCACGCCTTCTATAACTGCCCGAATCTCACCGATATCAGCCTTTCCGGCATGACCATCGGTACCATCGGGAAAGAGGCATTCTATGGCTGCAAGTCGCTTACGAGTTTGAACATCAACGAGGTTGCCGCCATTGGCTCTATGGGCGACGCCGCGTTTGCCGAGAGTGGGCTGGTGTCCACGGGGCTCGACAAGGTTGTCGGCCTCACATCGATTCCCGACAGAGCCTACGAAGGCTGCAGAGCTCTGACCGATACCGGCCTGGACAAGAATACCTCCATTACATCGATTGGCGTTTGCGCGTTTAGGTTCTGCTCGAACCTTGCTACCACGGGGCTCGAGAGCAACACAACGGTCGAAACGCTTGGTCACACCTGCTTCTACGGCACCGACTTGAGCGGCGGGCTGACACTGCCATATAACTCCAAGATCGAGGAGTTGCCGAAAAAGGCGTTTGGCAGTACCAATCTCGAGACCGTGTTCTTTGGGTGCAACAATGCGGTGCTCATTAACACCGACACGTTCCCCAAATACAACATGACCGTCATGGTCCCCGCCAAGATGATTCCGAAGTATGCTAACGGGCATCCCAAAGCTGTTTGGGAGATGTGCAACGGCTGCCTGCCCGTCCCGGTGGGCAAGGTGCTCGAGAACGTTGAGATTTCATGCGACCCCAACAACATGACCTATGAGACGGGGGAGACCATTTCGCTCGAGGGCATGAACGTCGAGCTCGATTACCCGCATTCGGTATCGATTTGGGACTACGAGGCCCTCATACAGAAAGAGCTCGGCGAGTACCTTACGGCCACCCCCCGCGACGGCGACGTCTTCGATGGGTCGATGGACGGACAACCCGTAAAGCTCGTGTATGACGACGGCTATTCGCATTTTGAAACCCAGACCAAGGGCACGCTACAGCTTAAGAAACCCACGCCGACATCGTTCCAGATCTCCTATGCCCAAACGATTGATAAGGGCGAACGCAAGCTGATGGACGGCGTTGAGCTTCCCGATGTTTCCGGCACGATGACGATCGATGCAGGTGCCGAGGTCGCGCTCGATGCCGGTACTTTGGGGATGCTCAACGACAACATCACGTTTAAGGGCTGGTATGACACCGAGTCCGGCAAGTACATCTCCAAGGAGCCGGTCTACACGTTTACGCCAGATAAGGACCTGTCCCTGGAGGCTCGCTTTAAGCTCAAGGACTATGCGGTGTACGTCAACGATGCGCAGGCGACCGACTCGTCGCAGGACTTTGCGCACCTGAGTGTTACCGCTCAAAACTGCTATCGCAATGCCGGCGAGACGGTTGAGGTTTCCGCTGTCACGGATAACGCGCTGTTCCTGGGCTGGTATCTGGGCGAGGGCGATGATGCGTACGCCGTGAGCGATCAGCTTGACTTTACCTATACGGTGGACAAGGCGGACGCGATTGTGTCCGAGGACAAGACTGACGCTAGGATCGAGATCACTCCGCGCTACTGCGCTCCGCAGGCGAGCGTTGTGCTGGGTGTGGACGGGGTCGATGAGAACGGGCAGCCGCTCGGACAGTTCCTCTCTACCGGTCTGTACGGTATCGGGTCGCGCGTAACGGTCGTGGCGGTGCCAATGCCTGGCTATGTGTTTGACTACGCGACCGATGCCCTCGGCAACGTTGTCTTTACCGGCGACGATGGTCCGTCCTACACGTTTGTGCTCGAGGGAGATGTGCAGTACACCGCGCATTTCCGCGCTGCGACTGACCCCGACGAGTCACTCGCAGCGCTTAAGGCTGCACTCATCGCCGCGATTACGGCTGCGGCCGTCCTCGCTACCATGTATGGGCTGGGCGAGATCGTCGACCCCATCGCGGCCGATGCGGTGATCGAGATCGGTATGGCCGACAACATTGAGGATGTTGCCGCCGTCGGCACGAAGGTGCTCAAGGAGATTAAGGACATCATCGACGACCACAAGAAGCCCAAGCCTCATGGCGACCATAAGATCGAAATAATTGCCACCGCGCAGCCCGAGGTGGGCGGCGTCGTTACCGGAGGCGGTATCCACTATGAGGGGACGGTCGCCACGCTGGAGGCTGTCGCCAATCCCGGCTATCGCTTCGTGTGTTGGAAAGAGAACGGTGTCGAGGTCTCGACATCACCTCTCAAGACGATGACGATCACGGACCTGACGCCCGAGGTCGTAAAAATGACGGCCGTTTTCGAGAAAAAAGTTGAGATTACGGCGGTTGCCGAAGCCGATGGCATTCAGGCCGATTTTTCGACAGGCTGCACCGCAAGCCCCGTAAAGCAGAGCATTACGCGTGGCGATCAGGCTATGGTCACCGCGAGCGAGGGTCCCGACTATGCCTTTGTGGGATGGTTTGAGGACGGCATCGAGGTCTCGCCCGAGCGTACGTATATCTTCAAGGCCGAGGTCGACCGCCATCTGGTTGCACGCTTCCGCAAGGCGGATAAGACAATCCTGGTGAATACCGACCCCTTCGATAGCGCCGAGGTGCTGTGCGATGGCGTGCCGGTCGTGGATGGCAAGGTTCGCGCGAAGGATGGGGACATTCTCACGTTTACGATGCGGCCCAAGGTGCGCCCCGACAATCCGGAAAAAACGTATCGGTTTGTGGAGTGGCGCGAAACCGATGCGCAGGGCATCACGATTGCCAACAAGCAGGAAGTTTGCGAATACCGCGTTAACGGGAATGCCCGGATCGAGGCTGTAATGGACGGCAGGGATGCGCATATCGTGCGTGCCGAGGCCGACCCGCTCGAGGGCGGCACCGTTACACTGAAGCGCGGCGAGACTGCCGGCATGGTGCTCGAGGTTCCCGAAGGGCAGCGCGTGACCGCGGAGGCCACCCCATCCGAGGGTTATATCTTTGACGGTTGGTATCTGAGCAATGGTGGCTCGGATACTACGTCGACGCTGGTGTCGAGCGAGCGTTCCTATACCTTTGAGCCCATTACCGACTGCGTGGTCCAGGCGAAGTTTACGCGTGCCTGCAAGGTAGACGTGGTCGTTGAGCCGGCCGCGGCCATGGCGGGCAAATATTTAGTGCACGGCGAGGGCTACTGCATGAAGGGCGAGCCTGCCATGCTGAGCATAGAGCTCACGGCCGAGGCGAGCAAACAATTTACCTTTAAGGGCTGGTACGACGCCAAGACGGACCTGCTTTTGGGCACCGACCCCAGCTACCTCGAGTTCTATCCCGAGGACGTGGAATGCACCGTGCGCGCGGTGTTTGAGGAAAATACCTATACCGTGACGGCGAAGGCCAAGAAGACCTTTATGGAGCGCGGTGCGGTTGAGATTGAGGGGCACCCGGGGGCATCTTCGGTTACCTGCGGATATGGCGACACGGTGATGCTCAAGGCAAAGGCCAATGACGGCTACCGCTTTGACCATTGGAAGGATGACTCCGGTAAGGAGTACGACACCGCCGAGCTGGTCGTTAAGGTTACCAAGAGCGACACCTATACCGCGATCTTTACCGACTCAAAACCCGAGGTCATGGTCACGGCTGATTCGTGGCTCGGCGGTACCGTGACGTGCAACGGGACTGTGGTGAAGCCCACGACTGATAAGTTCAAATTAGGTGAGACCCTTCATCTGACGGCCAAGGCCCATCCTGGCTTTTTGTTCTGGGGTTGGTACGTCAATGGCCGCCTGAAGAGCCTTAAGCATGAGACCTCGTTGGTTGCGAAGGCTCGCGGTAAAACCGGGCACTGCGTTATTACCGCGGCCTTTGTGCCTATCGATACCGTTTGCGTACCCCTCGCCGATCCTGCGGAAGGTGGCACCGTCAAGGCGAGCCGCGTCCTTGCCGACCGCGGCGCTGAGGTTGCCCTGAAGGCGACGCCCAACCCCGGTTACGTCTTTACTGGTTGGTATACGGCCGACGGCACGTTTGAGTCTGCCGATGCGGAGTTCACCTGCCACCAGGAGCGCAGCCATGTGCACGTCGCTCGCTTTATGGCAAAAAGCTATGGAGTCGACGCCACGGCGGTAGTCGATTCCGGCACCGGTTCGCTGGTCGAATCGAGCGTCGCCGGCTGGGTCGAGGGCACAGGTACCGTTGAGGCGGGGCATGCCGCCACGCTGACCGCGCATGCGCTTTCGGGCTATGCGTTTGAGTATTGGGCCGATGCCTCGGGAGCCGTGGTAAGCCGTGACAGAACCTATCACGTGGTGCCGACGTCTGACACGACGCTCCAGGCCGTGTTCTCGGCAAAGCAATGTACGGTGGACGTCTCGTGCGAGGAGAGTATGGGCACGGTCGAGGGCGCGGGGACGTATGCCGCCGGACAGGTCGCAACCGTGCGTGCGGTCGCCGCCGAGGATACGGCTTTTGTGGGCTGGCTCCGTAACGGCACGTGCGTGAGCTCCAAGAAAACCTATCGATTTACCGTGCGTGAGGATACGTCGCTCTATGCCCTCTTTGCGTCGGGTTCGTATGTCGTGCATACCGTTGCTTCGCCTGGCGAGGGCGGAGCCGTGAGCGGCTTTGGTGGCTATGAGTCCGGCGACCGCGCAACGCTTCGCGCGACTGCAAACACCGGGTATTCGTTTGCTGGTTGGACGGACGACAGGGGCGAGACGGTCAGCGAGAACGCCGACTATACCGTTAAGGTCACGGGCGACGCCGCCTACACGGCGACCTTTGCTCCTAAGTCCTATCAGGTCGTTTTGAGCGCGAGTGACGATAGCGTTGGTACCCTGAGCGGCGAGGGCTCCTATCAATTCGGTGATACGGTCGAACTCAACGCTACGCCTATGGGAATCAAACGTTTTGTCGGCTGGTATGTCCTGGATGCCGAGGGCAGCAAGTCGCTGCTGAGCTGCGACGCCCATTGTTGGGTTAAGCTCGACAAGGATATGGTCGAGGGGCTCGAGGACGATACGTTGGAGCTTCAGGCCGTGTTTGCCGATCCGTACGAGGTGACCGTTACGGGTGAGGTCGTGGTGAAGGACAAGGCTTCGAACAGGGGCTGCCGTGTTACGGGTAGCGGTAGCTTTGCCGCGGGCGATCAGGTGGAACTGACCGCTGTTGCCGGTATGGGCTATCGCTTTGTGGGCTGGAGCACCGATAAGGCGGGTACCTCGATTGTCGAGACCGCGACGACCCTCGATGTGACCGCCACACAAGACATAACGTACTACGCGCAGTTCGAATCCGATGGACAGGTGACTATTACCGTCACCGGCTCGTCCATCTTCCGCGGTACGGCCCTTCTGGTCGACGGTATTCCTGCCGGCAGCAGGTCGTACGACAGGGGCGACATGTTTATGGCGATCGCGATCCCGTGGAAGAAGTACCACTTCTCACATTGGGTCGATGATGCGGGTGTCACGGTGAGCTACAGCGCGTTCTATATCGGTACCGCAAAGGAGAACAGGCAGCTTACGGCCGTGTTCTATGAGACGGGCTGCGATGTTCAGGTCGCCACGTATCCCAAGGGCGCGGGCTTTAGCATGGTTGCGCTTGGTACCGGCGGCTCCTACCACTCCGCGGCGATTATGTTTACCGTGCCGCACGAGGGTTGGAAGTTTAAATACTGGGTCGACGAGAACGGCATGCCTGTGGGATTTACGCCGGTGATCAACCGCGTAGTGTTTGGCAACCGTACTTTTACGGCCGTTTATGAGCGGGCGTCGATGACGGTTACGGCGGTGGATTCGCGTCAGGGCGGACACGTCGAGGGTTCCTCCGAGGACGAATCTCTGGGCTATGCCGTGACCAACGAAGTCGAGAACGGTGAGTCCACGACCCTGACTGCTGTTCCCGATGCGGGCTATGTGTTTGATGGGTGGTATACGCGCAATGACGACGGGTCGTTGGGCGATGAGCCGCTGAGCACGGATGCTACCTGGACGTTTGTCCCCGAGGACAACATGACCGTCGAGGCGCGCTTTGCGGAGGCGCCTAAGTACAAGGTGACGGCCCGAGCGGTCAACGGATCGGTTGATCCGGAGTCTGCTTTGGTCGCTACGGATGGCAAGGTGACGCTTTCGGCGACGCCCGATGAGGGCTGCTACCTGACGCGCGTGACCGTTGCCGAAGAGGCAGGCGATGACGGTTCGGCTGGCAATGCCTATGACCTTGATATTTCTGACTATAAGGGTGGGGCGTACGAAGTCACACTGAGTGGCGTGAGTGCTCCGCAGCAGGTCACATTTGAATTCGCGAAGGCTGCGGCTCCGGAGGTGCTCGCTCAGCCGCAGGATGCGAGTGCTTACGAGGGCGATCCGGTTGAGCTTTCGTTCGCCGCCGAGGCGGGGCGCAATGTTCGCGTCCATGCGGCCGTGTCTTCTGGATCCGCTGCAGACGTCAAGCTGAGCTACCAGTGGTATCGCATGTCTGACGATGGTGGCAAGGTAGAGCCGCTAAAGGGCCAGACGGGGGAGACGCTTTCGATCGCTCAGCTCGACAGCGACGGCGAGGGCGAGTTCTTCTGTCGCATTACGCAGAGCTACCTGGGCACGGTGACAAAGACGGATACCGAACATGCGAAGGTATCCATCGTGCCCCGAGAAACGCTTGTGTTTAACGGGCGTGTGCTGCCGGTGGCGACCGCTCACGATGAATACCGTGCCCAGATTGCCGGCGCTACGGGCGGCAAGGCGCCGTATGCGTATAACTTGGGTGATGTTGCGGTTCCTGAGGGCATGCAGCTGACGCTGGCAGATGACGGATCGGGCGCCTTGGTGCTCTCGGGCGTGCCTGCGGCTACGGGTGTGCATAGCTTCAAGATTAGGTGTACCGATGACCTGGGTAATAAGCGCGTAGCGCATTTTGTGCTGCTCGTGAAGGCGAAGAAAGCCCCACTTGCATTTGAGGGCCAGACCTTTACCTACAATGCGACGGCGCAGGCCCCGGAGCTTTCGGGCGTGCCCGAGGGTTGCGAGGACGATGTCGAACTAACGTATGTTGGCACGGACGACACACATTACTCGTCGTATCAGGCGCCGGTGGATGCCGGCACGTATCGTGCGGTGGCGACGCTCGAAGCCAACGGATATGTCGGTAATGCCTCCTGTGACTTTACGATCGAGAAGGCCCCGGTCGATATTTCGATCGAGACGTCTGATGTGACATACGATGGCGCACGACACGGTGCGGCGGTTGCGGTTGCCGGCCTTGATGCGTCTGCCTATTCCGTTGCCTATCGCGGTATAGATGGAACGTCCTATGGTCCGACGGCGCTGGAGCCGTGCGACAGTGGCAACTACCGCGTCACGGTTACGGTGACTGACACCAACTATCAGGGTAAAAAGTCCGCCGAGTTCTCGATTGCAAAGGCAAGCCAGGTCATTACGGGAACGACGATCTATTCGGGTGTTTACGGTGGAGACCCCATTGTGTTTAACAACGTTGCCCAGACTCCCGTGAGCTTTGAGCTGGTTGATTCCGATGACGATGCGAGCTCGGTTTCGATTAAGGGGCGTTGTGCGACGGTGAAGGCCGCCGGTACGGCGCGTGTTGTCGCCCGTGCCGCTGCCTCGCGTAACTATCTTGCCGCCGAAGACGTTGAACTGACGGTTACTGTTGCGCCGGCTCAGCTGCTGGTGAAGGTCGACGATGCTGAGCGCTTTGAGGGTCAGAAGAACCCCGAGTTTACCTCCAGCTTGGTGAGTCGTTGCGACACGTCGGACGTAAAGGTTACGTACTTCTGCTCGGCGAATGAGAAATCGCCGGCGGGTGAATACCAGATCGACGCGGCGGTCGCCGATCCGAACTTCGATGTCGCGGTCGACCCCGGCACGCTGACGGTCAAGAAGAAGCCCGAGCACTACAAGGTGACGGCGAAGGCAGTCAACGGTTCGGTTGACAATGCTTCGGTTTCGGTTGTTGAGGGCGGGGAAGCGATCCTCTCGGCAACGCCCGACGAGGGCTGCTACCTCGAGTGCGTGACGGTCGCGCAGGCAGGCTCGGATGCGACCGTTGACCTCGACATTTCTGATTACAAGGGCGGGGCGTACGAGGTCACGTTGAGCGATGTCACCGCATCGCAGGAGGTCACGTTCGAGTTCGCGAAGGCGGACGCTCCGCGTGTGATCGCGCGGCCGCAGGACGTGAGCGTCCATGAGGGCGATTCGGCTGTGCTCTCGGTTGCGGCCGAGGCAGGCAAAAACGTCGCTGACCACGCTGCCTCGTCAACGGGTTGCGCTGCCGAGGTCGAGCTTTCCTACCAGTGGTTCCGCATGGTGAATGGCAGGGCCGTGGCGCTCGAGGGCGAGACGGGGGAGACGCTCTCACTCGCGGACCTCGATGACGAGCAGGCCGGCGAGTATTTCTGCCGCGTCACTCAGCGCTACCTTGGTACTGAGAAGCAGACGGACAGTGATTGTGCCTCCGTCTCTATCGTGCCGTGGGACACCCTTGTATTTAACGGCGACCTGCTGCCGGCAGCGAGCGCCCACAGCACGTACCTCGCAACGATTGCCGGGGCCGCGGGCGGCATGGCTCCGTACGAGTACGCATGGGATGAGGCGAAGCTCCCCGACGGGCTTAAGCTCTCCCGTACTTCGAGCGGCCTGACGCTCTCTGGCGTTCCGTCCAAGACGGGCGTTTCCACCTTCGACATCACGTGCACGGATGCACGTGGCGAGGCCGTGACTGCCCACTTTGCGATCGTTGTTCAGGCAAAGCGCGTAAAGCTATCGTTCACGGATGGCAACTTTACCTTTAATGGCGCGTCGCAGGCGCCCGAAGTTTCCGGTACTCCCAAGGTCTGCAAGGGCGACCTTAACGTCAGGTACTACGGGTGCGGAAGTACGCAGTATTCCTCGACGGAGGCCCCGACCGATGCCGGCACATACCGCGCTGTCGCCACGCTGCGCAGCCACGGCTACATCGGTGCCGCTGCCTGCCAGTTCGAGATCGCTCCGGCAAGGCTCAAGGTGAAGGTTGACGATGCCGAGCGCTTCGAGGGAGAGACGAACCCAGCGTTTTCCTCGAGCCTGGAGAGTGCGGTTGATACTTCGGGTGTGAAGGTCGAGTACTCCTGCGATGCCGACGAGAGCTCTCCTGCTGGCGGGTACCAAATCGGCGCGACGGTTGCCGACCCGAACTTCGATGTCGAGGTCGTGCCCGGAACGCTGACGGTGAAAAAGAAGCAGGAGCCCGTCGATCCCGGCCCGGTGGTTCCGGACCCGGACAATCCGGACCCGGATAGCCCTGAGCCGGACAATCCAGATAACCCTGACCCGGACAACCCAGATCCCGATCAGCCTGGTCCTGGTCCCAACCCCGACCCGGATAATCCGGATCCCGATCAGCCTGATCCGGGCCCCAAGCCTGATCCCGATAATCCCGACCCTGATAACCCCGAGCCCGATAACCCGGACAAGCCCGAGCGCTTTGAGGTGACGGCGAAGGCGGTCAACGGTTCGGTCAACAACGCTTCCGTCACCGTTGATGCCGGCGGCGACGTGACGCTCTCGGCGACGCCTGACGAGGGCTACTACCTCGAGCGGGTGACGGTCACGGAAGCCGACTCGGACAAGGCCATCGATCTTGATATCTCCGACTATGAGGGCGGAGCGTACGAGGTCACGCTGAGTGGCGTCACCGCGTCGCACGAGATTACGTTCGAGTTCGCGAAAGCGGACGCTCCGAAGGTGATTGCGCAGCCACAGGATGCGAGTGCCCACGAGGACGATGCTGTTGTGCTCTCGGTTGCTGCCGAGGCGGGGAAGGGCGTCCTCGACCACGCGTCCTCGTCCACGGGTTCTGCTGCCGAGATTGAGCTTTCCTATCAGTGGTTCCACATGGTGGGCGGCGAGGCTGTGGCGCTTGAGGGCGAGACGGAGGAGACGCTTCTCATCGAGGGCCTCGATGAGGATTGCGCCGGCGAGTATTCCTGCCGCGTCACTCAGCGATATCTTCGTACCGAGACACAGGTGGACAGCGATCGCGCCGTCGTTTCCGTTGTGCCCCGGGATGCCCTCGTGTTCAACGGCGGTCTGCTGCCGGTTGCACGTGCGCATAACACGTATCGCGCGACGATTTTGGGTGCCGCGGGTGGCGAAGCTCCGTATGAGTACACGTGGGACGACGCTAAGCTCCCAGACGGATTTAAGCTCATCCGCACGGCGGGCGGTCTGACGCTCTCGGGCACCTCGTTCAAGGCCGGAGTGTCTACCTTTGACGTCACGTGCAAGGATGCTCATGGCAAGACCGCGACCGCGCACTTCGTTCTGGTCGTTCAGGCGAAGCGGGTCGAGCTCGCATTTGCAGGCGGCGACTTCGTCTATAGTGGTGACGCCCAGGCGCCCGAGGTCACGGGGGTTCCCAAGGCCTGCGAAGGTGACTTGAGGATCAGGTATTACGGGACGGGCGGCACACACTATTCGTCGAGTGAGGCCCCGACCGATGCGGGCACGTATCGCGCCGTTGCCACGCTGCGAAGCAACGGGTATATCGGCGCCGCCTCGCGCAACTTCAAGATTGCGCCGGCGAAGCTTAAGGTAAAGGTCGACGATGCTGAACGCTTCGAGGGAGAGACGAACCCCGCGTTTACCTCGAGCCTAAAGAGCTCGGCCAATACCTCGGGCGTGAAGGTCGAGTACTCCTGCGTCGCCGATGAGAGTTCCCCGGCGGGCGAGTACCAGATCGAGGCGACGGTCACCGACCCGAACTTCGATGTCATGGTTGAGCCCGGTACGCTGACGGTGAAGAAGAAGCAGGAGCCTGTCGACCCGGACCCGGTGGTTCCCGATCCGGGCAAGCCCGACCCGGACCAGCCGGACAAGCCCGAGCCTGACCAGCCTGACCAGCCGGACCCGGGCAAGCCTGAGCCCGATAAACCGGAGCCTGATCAGCCGGACAAGCCCGACCCGGACCAGCCGGACAAGCCCGAGCCTGACAACCCGAGTAAGCCGGAGCCGGAAAAGCCCGGAACGCCCGATTCCGACCAGCCGGATTCAAAGGATCCGACAAAACCCGGTAGCTCGGATGACTCCGCAGTCGATAAGGCAAAGGCATCGGGCGCGGAAAACTCCGGTAAGAAGGAGTCTTCCAAGTCGAGTGCTCAGCAGCTCGCCGATACGGGCGATCGCACGCCGTTGGCTGTCGCTGTGGCCGCGGGTGCTGTTGCGCTTGTCGCACTGGGGCTCGAGCTGCTGCGTCGCCGTCGCTCTGACGCGTAGCGGATCTAAAGAGGCAACCAGATTGATGCTTTGCATCATCTGACCTGCTCAAACGTTTATACTTGCGGGACGGGTCTTTTGCCCGTCCCGTTTTGTTTCGACCCGAAAGGTGGTCCCATGGCCTCATCCGCCCCGCGCGGCCTGCGCTCCGACCATGTCGTTACCGTCGGCATCGCCCTGTTCTCGATGCTCTTTGGCGCCGGCAACCTCATTATTCCGCCGCTGTTGGCGCTGCAGGCTGGCTCTGCCACGCCGCTCGCCATGCTCGGCTTTCTGATTGCCGCCATCGGCCTGCCCGTCATGGGCTTTATCGCCGTGGCGCTTGCCGGAACGGCGCGCGAGCTGGCCGGGCGTGTGCATCCTAAGTTTGGCGAATTCTTCGTTGCGGCGGTGTATCTAGCCATCGGCCCGTGCCTGGCTATTCCGCGCACGAGCTCCACGGCCTTCGAGATGCTGGTGCCGCTGCTGCCGGAGGGCGTCTCGCTCGGCACGGCACGTTTGGTTTTTGCCGTTGGCTTCTTTGTCGTCGCGTTTGCGCTCACGCTGCGTCCGGGCGTTATCACGCGCGTGCTCGGTCGCATTACGGGACCCGCACTCATTGCGCTCATCGTGCTGGTCGTGGGTGCCGCCGTGGTCTCGCCGTTGGGTCCCGCTGGCGCGCCGCAGGCTCCCTACGATGCAGGCGCTGCCGTGCAGGGCTTTTTGACCGGCTATCAAACCATGGACCTGCTTGCGTCGCTCGCCTTTGGCATTATCATCGCCGAGACCATCCACGAGCTGGGCGTGACCGACGATAAGCGCGTGGCCTTCGAGATTTCGCGTTCCGGTGTGATCGCCGGCGTGCTCATGGCCATCATCTACTGCGGCCTGGCGCTTGCCGGCATGCAGCTCGGCACGGTTATACCCGACGCTACCAACGGCGCCGCCATCCTTGCCCGCTCTGCCTCCATACACTTTGGTCTTGCCGGCACGATCGTGGTCTTTGCGATCTTTTTCCTCGCCTGCATGAACGTGTGCATCGGCCTCATCAGCTGCTGCTCGCGCTACTTCTGCGAGACGTATGTGGTCGAAGGGGGAGCGGAGGCTTCCGAGGAGGCCATGCGCCGTCCCTTTGCGGTTCTCGCCTTTGTGTTCGCGGCGTTTTCTTGCGTGCTCTCCAACGTGGGTCTCGACGCGATCCTCATGTTCTCGGTGCCCATGCTCAACGCCTTGTATCCCGTTGCCATCGTGCTGGTGCTTATGGGCCTGGTGCACGGCTTTTGCGACGCTCATCCGCAGGTGTGGGTCTGGGTCGGCGGCGTCGTCGCGGTGCAGAGCGTAATCACTTCGGTCCGCGACGCGTTCTTTGCGGGCGCGTGGCTGCCGTTCGATGCGCTGCCGCTGGCGGATATTGGAGCCGCGTGGGCGCCGGCCGCCGTTGTGGCGTTTGTGATTGGCCTGCTCCATAGCCAGTTTGTCACACATTCGAGGAGCTAGGGTATCGTCGCTTGCACAAGCGGGAAGTCTCCCCTATAATTTCCTTCGCTTTGGGACACGCAAGGTTTAGACCTTAGCTGCTCAACACCTTCGGGACGTGGCGCAGTTTGGTAGCGCGCCTGCTTTGGGAGCAGGATGTCGCAGGTTCAAATCCTGTCGTCCCGACCATATCTTGCGGGCGTAGTTCAATGGTAGAACCCCAGCCTTCCAAGCTGATGACGCGGGTTCGATTCCCGTCGCCCGCTCCATAGGATAGTTTTAACGGCTTTGGCTCTATTTGGTGCCAGAGCCGTTTTCATAAGCGTGCCGGGCGACGGGAATCGAACTCGGCAGGGTGCGAAGCTGAGAAAATGCGTGAGCATTTTCCAGCGCAGCACGCAAGGGCCAATGGCCCGCAGCGAAACAAGGGTTTGCGAAGCAAACCCTTGGACTTCCCGTCGCCCGCTCCACAAGATGGATGAATGGCTCTGCTTCCTTTTGGAAGCAGAGCCATTTCCATATACATGCTGGGAACCCCACATCCCCTCCTAAGTTGCGGTGAAATACGGACTGTTTTCCGGCTTTTATGGCCCATGTAGTCCGTATTTCACCGCAACTTGCACCTGAGCTTCAGGTTGAGATTGCTCGGCCAGGAAACGCCGGCTATTATCTGGCAGATTATGGTTGGCACGTGCCGTCGCTACTCGAGGCCTGCGATGCGCTGCTCGACGAGCGCGGTTTTCGCGGGTCGGCCAAGGCCGGCATCTCGGTGTTTGACGACGACTTTGGCCTGCATGCCCAGCAGGTGGCACCATCCGCCTGCTCGACAAACGCGACGTAGCCCGTAAGTCGATGTTCACCACGCATTCGCTCCCTTTGTCGATTCTGATCGAAGAAATCGAGCAATCGTGCGATGATATCTTCTTCATAGGGATTCAGCCGGGCGACACGGAGTTCTACAACCCCATGTCCCCGGAAGTCTTTGACGCCGTTGACGCCGTGTACGACGCCGTGGCCGCCAACGACTTTTCCCACTTTGTCCGCTTGGGACAGGAGCTGTAGCAGCGCTTGTCCCTGGTGATTAGGAAAGAAGTGATTGACATGGCAGATTCCAAGGTGGAGTACCCTGCTCCCGATTGCCTGGCGCCCGCCGCGATCGAGGTCAAGACCGAGGCCGCCGGCGTGACCAAGGCTAACCTGCCGGTCGATAAGGCCTTTCTGTTGGCAATGTTCGCCGGTGCGTTTATCGCCTTCGGCGGTCTGTTCTTTACGGTGTTTTTGAGCGACAGCACGCTGGGCTGGGGTGCCCAGCGCGTCGTGGGCGGCCTGTGCTTTTGCCTGGGCCTGGTGCTGGTGCTGGTGTGTGGCGCCGAGTTGTTCACCGGTAATTCGCTTATGGTCTGCGCGCTCAAGAGCAAAAAGATCACCCTGGTCCAGATGCTCAAGGCTTGGGTCGTCGTGTGGCTTGGCAACTTTGCCGGTGCCCTGTTCATCGTCTTTTTGGTGTACATGGCCGGCATTTACAAGCTCAACGGCGAGGCGGTCGCCAATTCCATGGTGAGTGTCGCCGCCGGCAAGGTGACGATCGACTGGCTGACGATCTTCTTCCGCGGCATCCTGTGTAACATCTTTGTGTGCCTGGCCGTGTGGATCGGTACCGCCGGCAAGACCGTGGTCGATAAGGTCGTGGGCATTCTGCTGCCCATCGCCGCCTTTGTGGCCTGCGGTTTTGAGCACTGCGTTGCCAATATGTACTTTTTGCCCATGGGTGCCGTGATGCACGCGTGCGGCTATGGTGTCGACGTCGCCGGCGCCGATGCACTCAACGCCGCGGGCATTGCGTTTAACCTGTCCGCCGCCACGTTGGGCAACATCGTGGGCGGTGCGGTTCTGGTCGCGCTCGGCTACTGGTTTATCTACGCCAAGAAGTCTGAGGCGTAGGGTACCGTCTGTTTGACGTTGGACCTCCCGCGGGGCGTCGCCGTGCGAGGATAATAGCGATTGATTGACTCAGCCGATCGAATCGGCTGATAGTTTGACGTTCGAACGATTGATTCACCTTTGGTTTTGAAAGGCCGCACATGAGCGATAGCCAGAACATGTCCGATGAGGTTCGCGCCCGCCTGCGAGCCATTCCCTCCGTCAACGAGCTGCTCGCCGAATGGCCGGTAGTGAAGGCGGCGGGGGAGACCTGCGACGCAGTGGTGCATGCCGCCGTCACGGCCGAGCTCGACGAGGAACGCGCCGCCATTCGCGCCGGTGCCGCCCCGCGCTCTAAGCGCGACCTGGCCTCGGCGATCGAGTGGCGTGCGCACCGCTCCGCGCTGCCGAGCCTGCGCCCTGCCGTCAACGCCACGGGCGTGGTCATCCATACCAACTTGGGCCGCGCCCCGCTCGCGGAGTCGGCGGCAAAGGCCGTGGCCGAGGTTGCGCGCGGGTACAGTACGCTCGAGTACAGCGTGGACACCTGCTCGCGCGGGTCGCGCAAGGAACACGCCGCGCAGCTGATCCGCTCGCTCACCGGTGCCGAGGACGCGCTTGTGGTCAACAACAACGCCGCCGCGGTGCTGCTGGTGCTGGCTACCCATGCCGCAGGCAAGGAGGTCATCGTTAGCCGCGGCGAGCTTGTCGAGATCGGCGGCAGCTTTCGCATCCCCGATGTCATGGCGTCTTCGGGCGCCAAGCTCGTCGAGGTCGGCGCCACCAACCGCACGCACCTAGCAGATTATGAGCAAGCCATCACGCCCGATACGGCCATGATTCTCAAGGTCCATCCTTCCAACTATCGCATCGAGGGCTTTCACGAGGAGGTGAGCTCTCGGGAGCTTGCGGTGCTTGCTCACAAGCATGGCCTGCTGTTCTATGAGGACCAGGGGTCGGGCGCGCTCCTGCCCGATGACATCCTGGTGCGCGGTGGCGAGGAACCCACGCCGGCTTCGGTCGCGGCGGGGCTCGATATCGTGTCGTGCTCGGGCGATAAGCTGCTGGGCGCGGCGCAGGCGGGCATCATCATGGGCCGTCGCGATCTGGTCCAGGCCTGCGGCGCACATCCACTCATGCGCGCTCTGCGTCCGGGCAAGTTGGCGCTTACGGCGCTCGAGGCCACGCTGCGTATCTACATGGACGGCGCCGATGTTGCCCATCGCGATATTCCGGTGCTCAACATGCTTACGCTGCCGCAGGCCCATTTGGAGCGACGTGCCCGCAAGCTGCGCGATCGTATGGTCGCCGGGCTCGATAAGGCCGGTTGCCCGTGCGCCGTTCAGGTGGAGATCGTCGAGGAATCGTCGACCCCCGGTGGCGGCTCGCTGCCTACCATGGAGCTGCCCACGATGTGCGTTGCCGTGCGTCTTGTTGACGCGCGCCTGACGGTCGATGCGCTCAAGCGCTCGCTTGTCCAGGACTTCGACACGCCGGTCGTCACGCGAACCTCGCATGATCGCATTTTGTTTGACGTCCGTACGCTCGTGGGCGACCGCGATATCGAGACGGCGGCGTCGATGCTTGCCGCATGCGTTGAGAAGGCGCTTGCTCGATGAGTGAGGTCCAGGCGCTGGTGGAGTGTCCCGTTATCGTTGGCACGGCGGGCCACGTCGACCACGGTAAGTCGGCATTGATCGAGGCACTGACCGGCAAGAATCCCGACCGTCTGGAGGTTGAGCGTCGTCGAGGTATGACCGTTGAGCTTGGCTTTGGCGAGCTGGCGCTGCCGAGTGGCAAGATTGTCGGCCTGGTCGACGTGCCTGGCCATGCCCACTACCTGCGCGCCATGGTGCAGGGCGCCACGGGTATCGACGTGGCCGTGCTGGTGGTTTCGGCCGTCGAGGGCGTGATGCCGCAGACCCGCGAGCACGTGCATGTGCTGGAGCTGCTGGGCGTTACGCATATGGTGGTCGCGCTGACGATGTGCGACCTGGCCGATGCCGAGATGACCGAGCTTGCCGAGCTCGATGTCGATGACTTTTTGTCGGGTACCGTGTTTGCGGGCGCGCCGATTGTGCCCGTGTCGTCCAAGACGGGCGAGGGGATCGACGGGCTGCTTGCGGTGGTCGACGAGCAGGTAAGTGCCTGCTGGGATGCTTGCCGCAACCGTTCCGATCGGAGCGATGCCTCGTCTCGCCTGCCGATTGACCGCTGCTTTACGATCAAGGGTGTCGGCACCGTCGTTACGGGAACGCTGCACGATGCGCCGGTTGCGGTGGGCGACGAGCTGATGGCTCTGCCGTCGCGTACGGTCTGTCGTGTGCGCGGGATTCAGGTGCATGGCGATACGCCGCGCGCGCTGCCTGGACAACGCGTGGCGCTCAACCTGGTCGGTGACGGTGTCGCGGCGCTTGACCGTGGTGAGATGCTGGGCGTGGCGGGTCGCTTTGGTCAGACGTTGCGCTTTATGATGACGTTTACCTACCTGGGCCGCGAGGGCGCCAAGCCGCGCGTGCTCGAGTCGGGCGCGCGCGTGCACGTGATGGCCGGCACGGCCGAGGTCATCGGCCGCGTTATGCTTTTGGAAGGCGAGGCCCCCATGGCGGTGGGCGAGACCCGTACCGTGCAGGTGCGCCTGGAGGAGCCATTGCCGCTGCGCGCCGGAGACCATGCCGTGGTGCTGTCGTATTCGCCCGTTATGCTCATCGGCGGCGGGCGTGCGCTGTTTGCGGCGCTTGAAGCCGGCGATGCCGTTGCTGGCGTAGACGCGTGGCTGGCGCTGCAAGCGCTGCCGGTTGCGGCGGCTGATGTTGCCGAGGCGCTCGATCTTGTTGCCGGTGAGGCTGAGGCAGCGCTGGGCGAGTTGGTGGCGCGAGGTGTTGTTTGCGAGCTTGCCGGCTCGGGCGGCACGTTGTATGCGAATGGCGTCGTGCTCGATGCCGCCATGGACGTGCTGGCGGCGACCCTGTCTGCCATGCACGCGGCGGCTCCCAAGGAGACGGGTTTTACGCCCGGCGCCGTTGCCCATGCTGCGTGGCCTGCCGCCGATGAAGGCGTTGCCGCGGCTCTGATTGCCGAGGGCTGCTCGCGTGGCGTGTGCGCCGCCGAGGGCGCCGAGGTATTCGACCCGCACTCCGCTGCCGCCGCGGCGCGTGTGGTGCGCGAGGCGTGTGAGCGCATTGTGGCGCTGCTCGACGGGGCCGGCCTCGATGCGCCGACGCTGCCCGAGGTGGGTGAGCGACTGCAGCTCGACCGCGACACCATGACGCGCGCCCTGCGCGAGCTTTCGCTCAACCGCTCGATCGTTAAGGTCGAGCGCGACGTTGCCCTGTCTGCCATCTCGGAAGCCCATGCGCGCGAGCTTGTCGCCGCCGCCATTGAGGCAGCCGGCGGCGCTGCCACCACGAGCGTGCTGCGCGAGGCGCTGGGTGTGTCGCGCAAACGTGCCATCAGCATCTTGGAGCATCTGGATGCCGTGCGCTTTACGGTGCTCGACAAGGAAGCCGGTGGCCTGAGGTCCCTGCGCTAGACTGGCTGCTCGGTTTGGTAAAATACCGCCGCACTTGGGAACGGATGGGCTCCGGTGGGCTCCGCGGTCCTCAAAACCGTTGCGAGGCGTGCAAAACGTCTTGGATGTGTTCGATTCACATACGTTCCCGCCACACGCTACCAGCGCTTTTGTGCTCGCGGTCTTGCTGCGTGCCGCAAAGGCGCTGTTTTGTTTTTGTGCGGGTCGGCCGTGTCGTCTGTCTTGCCGCCGGTGTGCCCGGGCGCATCATGTGTCCCCAATGTGGTGGTTTGGAACATGTGGACGAAACAGCTTCGAAACACGCGATTTGTACGTCGGGCGCTCAAAAACGCTTCTACCTGCATCGTAATCAAAACGAAACATCTGCTCGTCGGCTTATGCGAAACTTTGCTGCAACAGTGCGATATTATCCATACACGATAAAGTTCGCGGCGCATAGGGTGCCGTGACCGACATTTTCGTTTCCCATCATTGGAGGAAGCATGAGCTACACGCAGAAAGTTCTCGAAGAGCTCAAGGCCCGCTATCCCGAGCAGCCTGAGTTCATCCAGGCCGCGACCGAGATCCTCGGCACCATCCAGCCGGCGCTCGACGCCCACCCCGAGTACGAGGAGGCCGCCCTGCTGGAGCGCCTCGTCGAGCCCGAGCGCATCGTCATGTTCCGTGTTCCCTGGGTCGACGATCAGGGCAAGGTTCAGGTCAACCGCGGTTACCGCGTCGAGTTCAACTCTGCCATTGGACCCTACAAGGGCGGCCTGCGCTTTAACCCGACGGTCACCCTGGGTATGCTCAAGTTCCTGGGTCTGGAGCAGATCCTCAAGAACAGCCTGACCACCCTTCCCATGGGCGGCGGCAAGGGCGGCTCCGACTTTGACCCCAAGGGCAAGTCCAACAACGAGATCATGCACTTCTGCCAGTCCTTCATGACCGAGCTCTATCGCCACATTGGCCCCAACACCGACGTTCCCGCCGGCGACCTGGGCGTTGGCGGCCGCGAGGTTGCCTACATGTTCGGTCAGTACAAGCGCCTGACCAACGAGTGGACCGGCGTCCTTACCGGCAAGGGCCTCTCCTTTGGCGGCTCGCTCGCCCGTACCGAGGCCACCGGTTACGGTCTGGTCTACTTTGTGGACGAGTACCTCAAGAGCCGCGGCGACTCCTTCGAGGGCAAGAACGTTGTCGTTCACGGCTCCGGTAACGTCGCTATCTACGCGGTCCAGAAGGTCGCCCAGCTCGGCGGCAAGGTGCTCGCCTGCTCCGATACCCACGGCTGGGTCGAGGATCCCGACGGCATCGACTACGCCGTACTCGAGCACGTCTACAACAAGAAGCGCTCCGGCCACGACAAGGGCGTTACGCTCGCCATGTATGTTGACGAGAAGCCCAACGCCGTGTGGCACGAGGGCGACGGCCGCGGCGTGTGGCAGCTGCCCTGCGACATCGCGCTGCCCTGCGCTCGCGAGAACACGCTGCTGCTCGAGGACGCCCAGGCGCTCGTCGCCAACGGCTGCAAGGTGGTCGGCGAGGGCGCGAACATGCCCACGACCATCGAGGCCACGACTTACTTCCAGGAGAACGGCGTCGCCTTTATGCCCGGTAAGGCTGCCAACGCCGGCGGCGTGCTCGTGTCCGGCCTGGAGATGAGCCAGAACGCCGAGCACCTGTCCTGGACCTTCGAGGAGGTCGACGGCAAGCTCGAGCAGCTCATGCGCGGCATGTTCCACAACGTGGACGACACCGCCAAGGAGTACGGCCAGGAGGGCAACTTTGTCATGGGCGCCAACATCGCCGGCTTCCTGAAGGTCGCCGACGCCATGCTCGCCCAGGGCGTCTGCTAAATCTTCGCCCGACATACCATGTGATGAGGCTCCCAGCCATCAGGCTGGGAGCCTTTTTCTATGGTGGCGAGGGCTGTGCTCCCTCGTTTGGTACACTTAGAGGTACTGGATAAGTGAGGAGATGGGGGAGAACGTGCTCAAGTTCGGTACCTACGTTCGTGTTGGAAACGCGGCCGAAGCCTATGAGCTCTTACAGAAGAACCGCAACAACAAGATTGTGGGCGGCGGCATCTGGATGCGCCTGGGTTCACGTCGCGTGGCGACGGCGATTGACCTTTCGGCCTGCGGACTCGATCAGATCGAGGAGACCGAGACCGAGTTTCGCATCGGTGCCATGTGCACCCTGCGCCAGCTCGAGCGCCATGCCGAGCTCAACGCGCTTGCCAACCATGTCTTTGAGTTCGCCGTCCACGATATCGTGGGCGTGCAGCTGCGCAACACCGCCACGGTGGGCGGCAGCATCTACGGTCGCTTTGGTTTCTCGGACGTGCTCTCGGCCTTTTTGGCGCTCGATTCATACGTCGAGCTGACGGGGGCCGGTCGCGTGTCGCTCGCCGAGTTCGTGGATATGGGTTACGTGCGTGACGTGATTGAGCGCATCGTGGTCGTTAAGCACGATTACCGCGCAAGCTACGAGGCCGTGCGCAAGGCCGCGACCGACTTCCCCTCCTTAAACGTCACCGCTGCCTGGTGGGACAACAGCTGGCATGTCACCGTGGGCGCCCGCCCGCTGCGCGCGACCCTGCTGCAGGGCGAGGCGTGCGGCCTGGTGAGCGAGCAGCCTTCCGAGGACGAGCTGCGCGCCCTGGCCACGTCCGTACGCGCACTGAGCTACGGCACCAACCTGTGGGGCTCGGCCGACTATCGCCGTTGCATCTCGGCGCCGCTTGCCGTGCAGGCCGTGCGCCGCGCCGCCGGCATCGAGCTTTCGGCCTCGCTTGCCCGCGAGCTCGAGGGCGTGCAAGTGCCTAAGTTTGCCACGGACGAGTATTCCTGCCGCCGCGTGCCCGGCGTCGATTCTAGCGAGGTGCGCTAATGGCTGCCAAACTCATCGATCTTTCCTTTACGCTCAACGGCCGCAAGGTCAAGGTTCAGATTGCCCCCGACACCATGCTCTTTGCGCTGCTGCGCGAGCAGGGCTGCGCGTCGGTGCGCTGCGCCTGCGAGACTACTAACTGCGGCCTGTGCACGGTGTGGCTCGACGGCGACCCGGTGCTGAGCTGCTCGGTTCCCGCTGCGCGCGTCGAGGGCCGCTCCGTCACCACGCTCGAGGGCCTCAAGGCCGAGTCCGAGGCGCTCGCCCACGCAATGGCTGCCGAAGGCGCCGAGCAGTGCGGTTTTTGCGCCCCCGGCCTCATCATGAACGTGCTGGCGCTTGCCCGCGCCGCCAAGGAGGACCCGAGCCTCGTCGCCACGCGCGAGGAGCTCTCGCGCCAGCTCGCTGGCAACCTCTGCCGTTGCAGCGGCTACGAGAGCCAGCTGCGCGCCATCGTCCGCTTCCTTAACGAGTCCGGCGTGCAGGTGGGCTTTGAGATGCCCGAGCTTCCGGTCAACGACACCAGCTGCGATGGCGTCTCGTACAAGCAGATCACCCATAAGCAGCCCAAGAAGGACTCGAAGGCCCTGCTCGAGGGGCGTCCCGTCTACACAGGAGACCTGGTGCCCGCCGGCGCCCTTATCGTCAAGCTCAAGCGCAGCCCGTATGCCCGTGCCAAGATCCGCTCCATCGATACGTCGCGCGCCCTGAAGGTGCCCGGCGTCGTGGGCGTCTACACCTACGAGGACGTGCCCAAGCGCCGCTTTACCATCGCCGGCCAGAGCTATCCGCAGCCGAGCCCCTACGACCGCCTGATCCTCGAGAACCTGGTGCGCTACCAAAACGAGGAGGTGGCGATCGTCGCCGCCGAGACCGAGGAGGCCGCCGACAAGGCACTTAAGCTCATCAAGGTCGACTACGAGGTGCTCGAGCCCCTGCTCGACTTTACCCAGGCGCTCGATAACGACATCGTGGTCCACCCCGAGGGCGACGTGACCTTTATGTTCCCGCAGGGCGGCGACGTTGCTCGCAACCTGGTGTGCAGCGGTACCAGCGATTTTGGCGACCTGGACGAGGCCTTCGCCCAGAGCGACATCGTCTTTGAGCGCACCTACACCAGCCAGGCCACGCAGACCGCGCCCATGGAGACCTTCCGTGCCTTCGCGACGACCGACGCGTTCGGACGCATCTCGGTGACCACCTCCACGCAGGTGCCCTTTCATGTGCGCCGCATGGTCGCGCAGTCGCTCGACATTCCGCAGTCGCAGGTGCAGGTTATTAAGCCGCGCATCGGCGGCGGCTTTGGCTCCAAGCAGACGGGCTGCTGCGAGATCTTCGTGGCGTTCGTGACGCAGCAGACTGGCCGTCCGAGCTATTGCTGCTACACCCGCGAGGAGACCATCACTGCGGGCAACTCGCGTCACCAGATGCAGATGACCGTCAAGCTGGGCGCCATGAACGACGGCACCATCACGGCCATCGACCTGCACACGTTGTCCAACGCCGGCGCGTATGGCGAACATGCCACCACGACGATCGGCCTCTCGGGCCACAAGAGCCTGCCCATCTACAACCACGTGAAGGCGAGCCGCTTTAGGTGGGACGCCGTCTACACCAACACCAACCGCGGCGGTGCGTATCGCGGCTACGGCGCCACCCAGGGCCAGTTTGCCGTGGAGAGCGCCGTCAACGAGCTCGCCGACATGCTGCACATGGATCCCGCCGACCTGCGCCTTAAGAACATCGTGCGCGAGGGCGAGATTATGCCGCAGTACTACAACGAAAAGCTCAACGCCTGCGCGCTCGACCGCTGCCTTCTGCGTGCGATGGACATGATCGGCTGGCGCGACAAGCCGCTGGCCGTGGACCTGGGCGACCGCGTGCGTGCTCTGGGCTGCGCGCTCACCATGCAGGGCTCGGGCATCTCCAACGTGGATATCGGCGGCATCGACATGCGCCTGGAGGAGGACGGCTTCATTACCATCGGCACCGGCGCCACCGATAACGGCATGGGTGTCGACACGATCCTGGCGCAGATTGCCGCCGAGGAGCTGGGCGTGGAGAGCTCGCTTATCGTGGTGCGCGGCGTGGATACCGACGTCTCGCCGTTCGATGCCGGCTCGTACGCGAGCTCGGGCACGTACGTGACGGGCCTGGCAGCCAAGAATGCCGCGACCGAGCTGCGCGAGAAGATCTGCGCCAAGGCCGCCCAGATGTGGGACGTGGACGCCGCCGACGTGGTCTTCGACGGCCAGTACGTGCGTCTGTCTGACGAGCGCGCCGCTCGCGAGTGCGGCCGCTACCTCACGCTGCGTGACTTTGCCAACCTGTGCGTCAAGAACATCGCGGGCGGCGACGCGCTCACCTCGCATGCTTCTGCCTGCCTGCCAGTTTCGCCTCCGCCGTTTATGGCCGGCATTGCCGAGGCCGAGGTCGACAAGGCCACCGGCAAGGTGACTGTGGTGGACTATGCGGCGGCTGTGGACTGCGGCACCGTGATCAACGAGGCGCTCGCGCGCGTCCAGGCCGAGGGCGGCATTGCCCAGGGCATCGGTCACGCGCTCTACGAGATTGTCGAGCACGACGACCGCGGCCGCCTGCGCACCGGTAACTTTATGAGCTACAAGCTGCCCACGCGCCTGGATATCGGCAGCATTCGCGTGGCCTTTGAGCCGAGCTACGAGCCGACGGGCCCGTTTGGCGCCAAGTCGATCGGCGAGGTCGTCATCAACACACCGCTCGCCGCCGTTGCCTCGGCCGTGGCGCACGCCACCGGCCACCAGGTTCGCTCGCTGCCGATCACGCCCGAGAAGGCCCTGCTGGGGGAGTAGGCGAGGCGCGGCAGCCGCCGCTCTTTGGCAAGCCCGAGGAAACTGCAGCCCACTTTTCAACCGAATTGTGGGCTGCGGGAGATAGCCGATGGGGGTAGCTAATTTGGGACGGGGGGTTTTTTTATTACCCCCCCAGCGGGGGTGGGTAAAAAAGCCCCGGCCCAAATTTGTGGCCGGGTTCGGGGGTAGGGGGGGGGGGGGGGGGGGGGGTAAAAAGGGGGGGGGGGGGGG
>NZ_JBQHWK010000008.1:0-107950 GCF_052064015.1 Collinsella sp. HCP3S3_D1 | reverse complement strand
GTTAAGTTTGTCGCGAGTTCCGCACGCAAAGGAAAGCACTTAATGTGCTTTCCGTCTTGCGCAGGACTGTAGAGCAGCAAACTTAACCCGCCCCGGCCCCCGATGGCCCCAGACCGGCGGGATAGACCGGTTTGGATGGGGCTTTGATGCATGGGTGGTCTGTTGGTGGGCAAATGGGTATCATAATGCGGTTACTGCATCGACTCCGTGATGCATGTTTGTACGTTCCCGGCGGTCGGTTTGCCAGAAGCGCCCCGTCGGTTGTTCCAGACCCGTTTCGAAGAAAGGAAACCGCACGAACCTATGGCAGCTAAAAAATCATCTCCCTTGAAGATCATTCCGCTCGGAGGCCTTGACGGCATCGGCAAGAATATGACGGTCTTCGAGTGCGGCGACGACATGGTGCTCGTCGACGCCGGCCTTATGTTCCCCGACGACTCCCAGCCCGGTATCGATTTGGTGCTCCCCGACTACACCTATGTTCTGGAGAACGAGGAGAAGCTCCGCGGCATCATCGTCACCCACGGCCACGAGGACCATACCGGTTCGCTTCCGTACCTGCTGCAGGACCTCAACAACAAGGTGCCCATCTTCTCGAGCAAGCTGACGCTTGGTTTCATCGAGGGCAAGCTTTCCGAGTTCCGCATCCGCGCGCCCAAGTTCCGCGAGGTCAAGGGCGGTAGCCATGTCAATCTTGGTGGCATTTCGCTCGACTTCTTCTCTATGACGCACTCAATTCCGGGCGCTTTGGGCGTATTCATTCGCACCAACCAGGGCACCGTTATGCACACGGGCGACTTTAAGCTCGACCAGACGCCCATCGATGGCGTCACGCCCGATTATGCCGCCATCAGTCGCTTTGCCAAGCAGGGCATCGACCTGTTGCTTTCCGACTCCACCAACGCCACGGTTCCGGGCTTTACCAAGTCCGAGGCCGAAGTCGGCCCCAACTTGCTGCACGCCATCAAGAATGCCCCGGGCCGCGTGTTCGTCGCGTCGTTCTCGAGCCATATCCATCGCCTGCAGCAGATTTGCGACGCCGCCCGCAAGTGCGGCCGCAAGGTCGTCGTGACCGGACGTTCCATGCTCACCAACACCCGCGTGGCGCGCGAGCTGGGCTACCTCAACATCGACGATGCCGATATCATCGATGCCTTCGATATCGATAACCTGCCTGACGACAAGATCGTCGTCATGTGCACCGGCTCTCAGGGCGAGCCGCTGTCGGCGCTGTCCCGCATGGCCAACGGCGAGCACAAGACGCTCTCCATCCACGAGGGCGATACCGTCATCCTCTCGGCGACCCCTGTTCCCGGCAACGAGAAGGCCGTCCAGCAGGTCGTCAACAGCCTGGCCAAGCTTGGCTGCGACGTGTGGGATAAGAATCGCGCCCTCGTCCATGTCTCGGGTCACGGCAGCCAAGAGGAGCTCAAGCTTCTGATGGCCATGGCCAAGCCCACCTACTTTATGCCGGTTCACGGCGAGGCCGTGCACCTGCGTGCCCATGCCCAGCTTGCCCGTAAGATGGGTATTAAGGATGATCACATCTTTATCCTCGATAACGGCGACACGCTCGAGATGCGCGGTGGTATTGTCAAGCGCGGCACGCCCGTCGAGTCCGGCGTCGTCTACGTCGAC
Organism: Collinsella sp. HCP3S3_D1; assembly: GCF_052064015.1. NCBI lineage: Bacteria > Bacillati > Actinomycetota > Coriobacteriia > Coriobacteriales > Coriobacteriaceae > Collinsella > Collinsella sp. HCP3S3_D1. The sequence continues at coordinate 106,312 of NZ_JBQHWK010000008.1, read as the reverse complement.
GGCCTGCGCATCGGTGATACCGACCCCATCGTCCTGCGCGATCGTCAGAAGCTCGCCAATGACGGTATGGTCACAGCCGTCGCCATCGTTTCGCTCAAGCATAAGAAGATCGAGGCTATTGAGTTCTCGGGCCGTGGCGTTTCATTTGCCATCGACGATCAGTTCTCCGAGGATGCCTCCGCATCCATCATGAAGACGATCGAGAAGGGCAAGTTTAGCTTTACGAGCAGTGGCTCCGATGCCATTCGCAAGGCCGTGCGCGATTCGCTCTCCAACTTCATTTGGAGCCGTACGCGCACCCGTCCGATGATCATCCCGGTCGTCATGGAGGTTTAGTTTGGCGCGCGGATCTGCACAAAACGCCAAAGGCAATAAAGCCAACAACCAACCGGCATCTGCTAAGGGTGCCGGTTCCCATCTTCGTGCCAATAAGGGCCACGAGGCCGAGTTCGACGATGTTGAGCCCCTGGTCGAGCCTTCGGCCAACCGCGATATCGCCGGCGTGGTTATTGCCGTTTTGGCGATTGCGTCTTTCATTGCCGTGATTTCTCCGGCAACGGCACCCGTGACGGCAGTGGTTGCCGGTTTCTACCATCTTGGCTTTGGCCTGGGCGCCTACGTGCTGCCGATCGTCATTTTGCTGTTTGCCGCCACGCTCTTTTTGGGTGAGGACTCGCCGCTCAACATTCGCTCGGTCGCGGGTGGCGCCGTTGTCTTTATCGCCGTCGTCTCCATTCTTTCGTTGATGGTGCCGGGCACGAGCGATTCGTGCGACCTCATGTTTGTGCCGCAAAACCTGTCCGCTTCGGGCGGCTACATCGGTGCGTTTATTGCGAGTGCGCTGCAGAATGCCCTGGGTAAACCTATCGCGATGGTGGTCCTGTTGGGTTTGGCCGTCGTTGGCTTTGTTATCATCGGCTTTTCGGTGGGTGGCGTTTTGCGCTCTGCGCGCGATCGCGCTGCCGATTTTGCCGAGCGCCGTCGTGCCGATGTCAATGCGAGCCCGTGGGGCGACGAAGAGGCCCTGTCGGTTCCCGGCGTCGCCCGTCCGCACCTGAGCATTCTTCGTCAGAAGGGCTCCGATATGGCCGTGACCACGGTCATGGGCAATGACGCGGACCCTGTTCTGGACGATGATGACGAGGACGATGATCCGTTTGTCGACGTGTCCGAGGCTGTGGAGGCCGAGCGCGCCAAGACCACGCTGCTGCCGCGTCGCCATGCCAACAAGGGCAAGGCCGCGCCCAAGCTCAACACGAGTGAGCCCGACCCGTCTTGGTCCGATAGCGAAATCGAACTCACCGCGGGCGATGACGAGGATGACGAGTGTCCGCTCGAGACCGCCAAGACAACTTTGCTGCCGCGTCGCCAAGACAGGCGAGGACAGGTCACCGGACAGCTTTCGATGGAAGACGACCCGGACAAGGTCGACGAGTCCGAGCCGCCGTTTGCCGTGAACCCCGTGTCTGCTGCCCCGCAGATCCCCGATTTCCTGAAGCATCCCAAGGTTGCCGACGCCTCCACCCCAACGGCTTCCGCTGCTCCTGTTGCAGCCGGCGATGGGGGAGCTGACGGCACTGCTGCCGATGTCGAGGGCGAGCAAGAGGATGGCCTCAAACTCCCGCCGCTCGAAATCCTGCACGCCAACCCGCAGTCGGCGTCCGCCGCGTCTTCTGACAAGGAGTTGGAGCAGACGGCCGAGTCGCTGCAGTCCACGTTGCTGGAGTTTGGCCGTAGCGCTCGCGTCGTCGGCTGGATTGCCGGTCCCACGGTGACGACCTTTAAGCTGCAGCCCGGCGAGGGCGAGCGCGTGAGCAAGATTTCGAGCCTCGAGGACGATATCGCGCTTTCGCTTGCCGCCCAGTCGGTGCGTATCTTTGCGCCGATTCCCGGCACCTCGCTTGTGGGTATCGAGATTCCCAATCGCAAGCGCCAGAACGTTAACCTGGGCGACGTGCTTCCCTATGTGAAGGGCGGTCCGCTCGAGCTGGCCATCGGCCGCGATGCCGAGGGTACGCCGGTTGTCGCCGACCTCGCCAAGATGCCCCACCTGCTTATTGCCGGTACCACCGGTTCCGGTAAGTCGGTCATGATCAACTCCATCATCACGACCCTGCTCATGCGCGCGCTTCCCGAGGACGTTCGCTTGATCATGGTCGACCCCAAGCGCGTTGAGCTTGCCGGCTATAACGGCCTGCCCCATCTCTATGTGCCCGTGGTGACCGAACCCAAGCAGGCTGCGAGTGCCTTGCAATGGGCTGTTTCCGAGATGGAGCGTCGCCTGAAGGTGTTCGAGCGCCTCAACGTTCGCAAGATCTCGACGTATAACGAAAAGCAGGCCGCCGGCGAGTTCGAACACTACGATAACCCGCCGCAAAAGATGCCCTATCTGGTCATTATCATCGACGAGCTATCGGACCTGATGATGGTTGCCGGCAAGGATGTCGAGGCCTCGATCGTTCGTATCGCCCAGCTGGGCCGTGCCGCCGGTATTCACCTTATCGTGGCTACGCAGCGCCCCAGCTCCAACGTGGTGACGGGCCTCATTAAGGCCAACATCACCAATCGTATCGCCTTTAACGTGGCCACGGGCATCGATTCCCGCGTCATTATCGACCAGATGGGCGCCGAAAAGCTCACCGGTTTGGGCGACATGCTGTTCTCCAAGGTCGACTGGGGCAAGCCCCGCCGTATCCAGGGCTGTTTTGTCTCGGATGATGAGATCAACGAGATCGTCGAGTTCGTTAAGTCGCAAAGCGAGCCCGACTACCACGAGGAGATTCTGTCTGCCGTGGCGCCTGCTTCCATGTCCATGGCTGGTGGCGGCATTGTTCGCACGGGCGTTGCCGAGCCGCAGGATGATGACCCGCTTATCTGGGAGGCCGCCCATATTGTGGTGGAATCGCAGCTGGGCTCCACATCTGGCCTGCAACGCCGCCTCAAGGTTGGCTATGCGCGCGCCGGGCGTATTATGGACATGCTGGAAGAAAAGGGCGTCGTCGGCCCGCCCGACGGTTCCAAGCCGCGCGAGGTCCTGCTGGATGACGAAGGGCTCGCCGCGCTGGAGTCTGTCGACGCCGAGATGGTACGTGAAGATCGTGAGTTTGGAGGATTCTGATGGCTGCACGCTTTGGTGACATGCTGCTCGAGCAGCGTCGCCGGATGGGCCTTTCCATCCAGCAGGTCGCCAACACCATCAAAATCAGGCCGCAGATCATCGAGTTTTTCGAGACTGGTAACTTTGCATCGATGCCCCCGCGTGGCTATGCGCAGGGCATGATTTCGAGCTACGCTCGCTTTTTGGGGCTTAACCCGCGCGAGGTCGTCAACGCTTATTTTGACGACCTCATGGCATATGAACGCGATACCTCGCAGCAGGGCGGTCGTTTTCAGGATGCTGCCGGCTACGTTAACTCGCGTTCTTCGGTCGATAACGGTCGTTTTTTGATGGTTCAGGGTGGTCGTACGACACGGTACGGCCAGCGCCCTCCGCAGGCGGGCTATATCACCGAGACGGGCTCCAGCGAGGAAATTCGTTCTCAGCGAGATCGTTTTCGCAGTACGCCCCTGCCAGATGACCGTGCGCTTCCCGCCGCTCGCGGGTTGAGTCGCGATCCTCGCGCCGGTTACGGCGACGGCGGATACTCCGGTCGTAGCTATCGCGGAGTATCCGCCGGGCGTTCCCGCGATGGCTATTCCGACGCCGATACCACGCAGGTGACGCCGCGCCTCCGTTCGCAATCCCAGCCCTATGGGCAGCGCTCTTCGGCGCCTCGCTCTGGCCAGCGCGGCTATCAGGGCCGTGGCGAGCTTGCGCCGCGTCCGGGCCGGCGGGGTTCGCAGCGCCAGAGTAGCTATCGTGGTCGTCCCGATAGCGGTCGCGGCCGCATACCGCAGGGTAATGGTCGTGGTAGCTCCAATCGCGGACGCGGCGTTGGGCGCGCCTCTCAATACAACACGATCGATCCGCGCATTATTTACGTCGGCATCGGTGCCGTGGTGCTACTGTTGATTTTGCTCATCGTGGTACTCCTGCGTGGTTGCGGCTCTGCTGCACCCGAGTCGACGCCCGAGACACCCGTGGCTACCAAGACGACGACTAAGAACTCTTCCAAGAAGACCGAATCCACTGACGAGGACGAAGACGCCGACGAGGCGACGGATGCGGCCGGTTCCGATGCCGCCAAGGCGACGGTGGAAACGGAAGAGGACGAGGTCACCAAGGTCAAGGTCTCTGTTGCCAAGGGCAAGACCGCCTGGATCGAGGTCAAGGTCGACGGTAAATCGGTCTATGGCGCTCAAGCGACCGGTCCTTTTGAGCAGGAGTACACGCCCGAGTCCTCGATTGAGATCACCACGTCCAAGCCCTCCGATGTCACGGTCACCAAGAATGGTGAAAAGGTTCGCTATGACACCAAGACATCGGGTGTGGCGCGCGTGACCATTACCGTTCCTAAGAAGGAGAACGCTGACTCCGCGAACGGCGATAATGCCGACGGTACCGATAATGCCGACGGCACCGATGCCCAGTCTACCGTCGGCACCGACACGGCATCCGACGGCCAGACAGTGAACGATTCAGATGACTATTCGTACGACAGCTACTAAGGCTCCCCGTACCGAAAGGAAGAACCATGGCTAAAGATTCCAGCTTCGACGTTGTGTCCGAGGTTAACATGCAGGAGGTCGATAACGCCTTCCAGCAGACCGCCCGCGAGATTTCCCAGCGCTATGACCTTAAAGACTCCGGCGCCACCATCGAGCTTTCGAAGGGCGACAAGCTCTTTACGATTAACGCTCCGGCCGATTTTGTCTCCAAGCAGATCATCGATGTTTTGAGCTCCAAGCTCATCAAGCGCGGTATCGACCTCAAGGCTGTCTCTTGGGACGCCCCGCAGGCGGCTTCGGGCGGTACCGTGCGCGTGCTCGGTCATATCGTCGAGGGCATCGACCAGGCGACCGCAAAGAAGATCAATAAAGACATCAAGGATCAAAAGCTTAAGGTCAAGGTGACCATCGAGGCCGATAAGCTGCGCGTTTCCTCGGCTTCTAAGGACGCTTTACAGACGGTGATTCAGTTCCTGCGCGACCAGGACTACGGCCAGCCGCTGCAGTTTACCAACTACCGCTAAATTACTCGAAAGGACCGCTCTCCAACATGGATACTCCGTTGGGTTCCGTACTCTATATCACGCTTGGCTGCGCCAAGAACGAGGTCGATACCGACCGCATGCGTTCGCTGCTGGCCGCTGCGGGCTACGAGGAGGCATTCGATCCTCAGGATGCCGATATCGCCATTGTCAATACGTGCTCGTTTCTTACCTCGGCGACGTCTGAGAGCATCGAGACCACGCTCGAGCTCGCTAACGAGGTGCAGGACGGCGTTCGCTCCTGCCCCATTGTCATGTGCGGTTGCGTGCCGTCTCGTTACGGCGACGACCTGCCCGACGAGCTGCCCGAGGTCGCGGCATTTGTGAAGGCCGATGAGGAAGACGGTATCGTCTCTGTCATCGATGGCGTTCTTGGTGTGGAGCGTGAAATCGCTGCCTATATCCCGCAGGTCAAGCGTACCGTCGAGGGCGCTGTCGCCTACGTCAAGATCTCCGATGGCTGCAATCGTTTTTGCAGCTTCTGCATGATTCCCTACATTCGCGGTCGCTATCATTCGCGCAATGCCGAAAGCATTATCTCCGAGGTGCGCGACCTGGTTGCCGGCGGTGTGCGCGAGATCGTGCTGATCGGCCAGGACACGGGCATTTGGGGCACCGACTTTGCCGATGAGGACGCCGCTGAGGCTTCACCGCGCAATCTGGCGCAGCTGCTGCGCGCCGTCGCCGAGGCTGTACGCCCGCACAACGTCTGGGTTCGTGTGCTCTATCTGCAGCCCGAGGGCATGACCGACGAGCTTATCGAGACGATTCGCGATACGCCCGAGGTATTGCCGTATATCGATATCCCCGTGCAGCACTGCGACGCGCGCATCCTCAAGGCCATGCGTCGCTCCGGTTCGCGTCAGGAGCTCGAGGAACTGTTCCGCGATCTCCGTGATCGTATTCCCGGCATCGTGATTCGCTCCACGGCCATGGTCGGCTTTCCGACCGAGACCGACGACGAGTTCCGTGATCTTATCGACTTTATGGACACCGTCGGCTTTGACTATACGAGCGTCTTTGCCTACTCGCGGGAGGAGGGCAGCCTGGCCGCCAATATGGAGGGCCAGGTCGATGAGGAGGTCAAGCTCGAGCGCGCCCAAGAGGCCATGGATCTGGCCGAGTCGCTGGGTTTTGCCGCCACGGCAGCCCATGTGGGCGAGCGCGCCCAGGTAATCGTCGACGGTATCGAGGAGACCGAGGACGGCGCCGAGCTGATCGGTCATGCCTGGTTCCAGGCGCCCGATTCCGATGGCGCGGTGCATCTGGACGCCAGCGAGGCGTCCGTGGGCGATATTTTGACCGTCGAGTTTACCGATAGCTTCTGCTATGAGCTTATCGGCCATGTTGTGGAGTAGGAGAGCGTCGTGGCAAACGAGAGCAATAAGGAACTGACGAGCGTTTGGACGCCCGCCAACATCGTGACGTGCGTTCGCATCGTCTTTATTCCGGTGTTCATGATCGTCTCGGCCCTGTCTCACGCGAGCGTTGCCGGTACGGACTGGAGCACCTTCGACGGCCCGCTCGCCGCCGCTGCCTTCATTCTGTATGTGATCCTGTCGTGCACCGATAAGGTCGACGGCTATCTGGCGCGCTCACGCAACGAGATCACCGATTTCGGCAAGTTCTTGGACCCCATCGCCGACAAGTTGCTGGTGTTCTCGGCCTTGCTGCTGTTCTTGGATTTTGGCGCGGTGACCGTGTGGTCCGTGTTCATTATCCTGTTCCGCGAGCTGTTGGTGAGCGCACTTCGCATGGTCGCGAGTGCTGCCGGTGTGGTCGTTGCCGCCGATAAGCTCGGCAAGTACAAGACGGCGACCACGATGGTCTCCATCTGTGGTTATCTGTGCGTCTTTGCGATGGCCGGTCTTCAGCTGGGGCCGGCATCGTTGCTGCTCGGTGTCTATTCGGTGTCGCGCTTCCTGTACGTCATCGCTGTCATTTTGACCATTATCTCGGGTGCCCAGTACTTCTGGAACTGCCGTAAGATCGTCTTTTCGGTCTAGGTCCTGGTGGGCATGACGGAGCCTTATTTGCAGATCGCCGCAAACAACGAGGAGCTGGCGCGCGATATTGTCGAGCGCGCGAGTGCCCGTGGCGTGACGGTGTCGACGGCGGAGTCGCTGACGGCGGGCATGATCGCCTCGACGATTGCCGATATCCCGGGTGCCTCGGCGGTGCTTCGTGGCGGTGCGGTGACCTACTGCGATGAGATCAAACATCGCGTGCTCGGCGTCGAGCAGGAAACGCTCGATCGGTTTAGCGCCGTGTCGCATCAGACGGCGCGTGAGATGGCCGCGGGCTCGCTGGACCTCTATCAGAGCGATGTCGCCGTGAGCGCAACGGGCTACGCTGGGCCCGGCGGCGGTACCGAGCAAGACCCCGCTGGCACGTTCTATATCGGCTGGGCGTATCGTGCGGCCGATGGGGGAGCGACGGTCGTTGAGTCTGCGCGCTGTCACTACGATAGTGATCGGTCGTGCGTCCGTGCCTATGCGGTCGCTGAGGCTTTGGAACGCATTGTCCGCGTGCTCAATTCCATGGAATAGACGTGTTTTAAGGGGCCTTAGGGCCCCTTAATTGTGGAGATAGGGACCTTTGGCAAGGAATGCGCTTGCGCTGGCACATGTCTTTAATTTGTACGAACACTCGTATTTGCGATTGGCATGGTCAAGCGTTTGGTCGGTGATTGGTCGGCGTTTGGTCGGGTTTTGGAATGGACGGGTGCATATGATGAACCTGAACGGTTGACCACGAACAGCCGTTCGTTTATCATCGATTCAGGTTGTTAAGAGGAGGGCTATTCATGGCCAAGAATTCAGGTCCCGTACGTACCGTTCATACGCGCACGACGGGTAAAGAGCGCGACGAGATGATCGCCACTACCAAGGCCGAGATCGAGAAGAAGTTCGGCCAGGGTTCTATTATGAGGTATGGCGACGGCGGTCCCGAGCTCGAGGTCGAGGCTATTCCGACGGGCTCTCTGGCGCTCGATGCCGCCTTGGGTATCGGCGGCGTGCCGCGCGGCCGTATCGTTGAGATTTATGGCCCCGAGTCCTCCGGTAAGACAACGCTTTCGCTCGAGATTCTTGCAGAGGCGCAGGCCATGGGCGGTGTCGTGGCTTTTATCGACGCTGAGCATGCGCTTGATCCCACCTACGCCGCGCGCATCGGCGTCGATATCGACGAGGTGCTGATTTCCCAGCCCGATACGGGTGAACAGGCGCTCGAGATCGTTGACATGCTTGTGCGTTCCGGTGCCATCGACGCCATCGTCGTCGACTCTGTTGCCGCTTTGACTCCGCGTGCCGAAATCGAGGGCGAGATCGGTGACACGACGGTGGGTCTGCAGGCTCGCTTGATGAGTCAGGCGCTCCGCAAGCTCGCCGGCTCGCTTGCCAAGTCCAACACAACCTGCATCTTCATTAACCAATTGCGCGAGAAGATCGGCGTCATGTTCGGCAACCCCGAGACCACCACAGGCGGCCGCGCACTCAAGTTTTTCTCTTCCGTGCGTATCGATATTCGCAAAATCGATACCATCAAGCTCAAGGACGAGGTTATCGGCAATCGCGTACGTGCCAAGGTCGTTAAGAACAAGGTGGCTGCTCCGTTCCGCTCGGCCGAATTTGACATCATGTATGGCACCGGCATTTCTAAAGAGGGCTCGATTCTGGATATGGCTGTCGAGTGCGGCATATGCAAAAAGATGGGGTCTTGGTTTGCCTATGGTGAGGACAAACTCGGCAACGGTCGCGAGGCCGCTAAGACGTTCCTGCGCGAGCATCCCGATTGCGCCGACGAGATCGAGCACAAGGTTCGCCTTGCCTGCGGTCTTGAATATGACGATGATGCCCCCTCCGAGGTTGAGTTGACCGATCAGCCCGCCCCCGAGGAGTTTGACGAGCTGTATGCCATCGATGGCTCCGCGATGCTCGACGATGACGACGAGTAACGGATGGCGACATGTCGTATACGGTGACCGAGGCTAGGGTCGTTTTTCCGGATAAGAAGACGGCCTCCTCGTTCTCGAGCGGTTATGCGTCTAAAAAGCCCTGTGCACATATCGATTGCGATCTGGAGGGCGGTTTTGAACGATCCATTTGGATTCCCGTGCGTGTGGCACGTGTGTACGTTCAGAACCGTCTCGATCTTCCCTGCGACTGGGATGACTTTCGCGAGGCGGTACAGCTTATCGAATGCAAATGTGCGCTCACCATGGTGACCGAGATGCTTTCGCGTCGCGATCATGCTACGGGCGAGGTGCGCGATAAGTTGGCGCGCTATGGCTTTCGTCAGCCCGCGATCGACTTTGCCGTCAATCGTGCCATCGAGTATCGTTTTTTAGATGAGAACCGCTTTTGCTCGTACTTTATCGAGGAGCGTAAGCGTCGTGGTTGGGGACAGCGCAAAATCGAGACTGAACTCAAGCGTCGCCATGTTGCACTTGATGAGATTCCAGGGTATCCCGAGGCTTATTTTGCCGAGGATGACGACTTGGCTCGCGCATCGGCTTTGCTCGCTAAGCGTCGCGTTCCCGAGGCACGTGCATTCGAAAAGCTCGTCAGATTTTTGATGGGCAAGGGCTTTTCCTATCACATTGCCGCGGATGCCGTTAAGGCGCGCCTCGATGCCTTAAGCGAGAAATGCGACGTTTAAGCATGCGCACGTTACGCTCCTGCCGTTCACCGCTCGATAGGCGCCGTGCTGGGTGCGTTGATTTGACAGTTGTTGCGGTTCAACGTAGGATAATTACTGTCATTTGCATTGTGATATGTGCTCATCTGCGATGAGTTTGTTTATATGTTTATCTGTATCCGACCCGCATAAGCTGCGCCCATATTACTCAAATGTCGCGAGCCGTTCGTATGGACGGTTCGCTTTGTTGTGTAACGATTCCATAAAAAGGAGTGAGCATGCCGCTTATCATTGCAGCGCTCGTTGGCATTGTTTTGGGTGCCATCGTCGCCATTGCCTACATGCGCACCGCCAAGCAGGGTAGTCTTCACGAGGCCGAAGAAAAGATTCAGTCGGCACACGCGCAGGCAGAGTCCCTGATCGGTGATGCTAAGCGTCAGGCCGAGACCCTCAAAAAAGAGGCTCTGCTCGAGGCTAAGGAAGAGATCATCAAGAACAAACAGGCCGCCGAGGCTGAGGACAAGCAGCGTAAGAGCGAGATTCGCGCGCTCGAAAATCGCGTGATGCAGCGCGAGGAATCGCTCGACCGACGCAACGATGCGCTCGATAAGCGCGAGCATCAGCTGTCCAGCCAGGCCGGTCAGGTCGAGAAGCGCTCTCGCGAACTTGAGGAGCTTTGCGCCAAGCAGACCTCCGAGCTCGAGCGTATTGCCGACCTTACGCGCGAGGATGCTCACAAGGAGCTGCTCGACAAGGTCCGCGGCGAGGTTACCCATGAGGCGGCCACCATTATCCGTGAGTCCGAGCAACAGGTCCGCGCCGAGTGCCACAAGACCGCTCAGGAGATTCTCTCCCTGGCGATCCAGCGCTGTGCTGCCGACCATACCGCCGAGGTCACCGTCACGTCCGTTCATATTCCCTCCGATGACCTTAAGGGCCGCATCATCGGTCGCGAGGGTCGTAACATCCGTACTTTCGAGCAGGTTTCCGGCGTCAACCTTGTGATCGACGACACCCCCGAGACTGTCGTGCTTTCGAGCTTTGATCCGGTCCGTCGTGAGACCGCCCGCGTGGCGCTCGAGAACCTCATTGCCGACGGTCGTATTCACCCCGCCCGCATCGAGGAGATGTACCACAAGGCCGCTGACTTGGTTCAGCAGCGTGTGCTCGAAGCCGGCGAGCAGGCCGCCTTCGATACCGGTATCCACGACCTGCATCCCGAGATCGTCAAAACCCTGGGTGCTCTGCGTTACCGCACCTCGTTTGGTCAGAACGTGCTACAGCACTCGCTTGAGGTCTCCGACCTGTGCGGCATCATGGCCTCCGAGCTTGGTCTGGATGTTGTGACCGCCAAGCGTGCGGGTCTTCTGCATGACCTGGGCAAGGCCATCGACCACGACGTTGAGGGTCCGCATGCTGTGATTGGCGCCGAGCTTGCCCGCCGTTATGGCGAGAAGCCCGTTATCGTCCACGCAATCGAGGCCCATCATGCCGATGTCGACCCCAACACGGTGCTCGACGTTCTGGTCCAGGCTGCCGATGCTGTTTCCGCTTCTCGTCCCGGCGCCCGTCGCGAGTCGGCCGAGAGCTACATCAAGCGCCTTGAGAAGCTCGAGGAGATCGCCAACTCTCATGACGGCGTCGAGCGTACCTATGCTATGCAGGCCGGTCGCGAGGTCCATGTCATGGTTCAGCCGGATAAGATTTCCGATGCCCAGTCCACGGTGCTTGCGCACGATATCGCCCATCAGATCGAGGAAGAGATGGAGTATCCCGGTCAGGTGCGCGTTGTCGTGATTCGCGAGAGCCGTGCCGTCGATATCGCTAAATAACATGAACGACGCGAACGAGCTCATCTCATTTATCGCGTCGATGTCGGGGGAGGGCAACCTTCGCGTCGAGGAAAACCTTGGCGAGGGGTATGTCCGCCTCCGCGTTTCGGAGGCCGAGCGCCGTCAGGCCAAGCATGACATTCAGCATGTAGAGGACATTGTCATCGAGATGCTGCGTAATGCTCGCGATGCCGGAGCCGATAAGGTCTATCTAGCCACGACCAAGGAGGAGGGTGTTCGTACCCTCCTTTTCCTGGATAACGGTTCGGGTGTGCCGCAGGATATGCAGGAGCGTATCTTTGATGCCCGTGTCACCTCCAAGCTCGAGAGCATGAAGATGGACCGTTGGGGTGTTCACGGTCGTGGTATGGCGCTGTTCTCTATCAAGCAGAACACCGATGAGGCACGCGTTGTTACATCGGGCGTCGATTTGGGCTCAGCGTTTAAGGTGTGCGTTGATACCGATCGCTTGGCTGAGCGCGCCGACCAGTCGAGCTGGCCTCAGGCGGTTAAAGACGAAGACGGCCGCTATGTATGCGCTCGTGGTCCTCACAATATCATTCGCGCAGCCTGCGAGTTTGCCCTTGAGGAGCTGCGCGACTGCGACGTGTATCTGGGCTCTCCGTCCGAGATCGCTGCGACCCTGTATGCCCAGGCTTCCAGTCGTCTCGATACGTCACGCCTGCTCTTTATCGATGACGAGTGTGAGCTTCCGGTTATCGATCGTTTAGGTCTTGCCTCGGATGCCGAGGATTTTATCCGGATTTGCTCCGGGCTGGGTCTCGAGATGTCCGAGCGTACTGCCCACCGTATTCTGTCAGGACAGATTAAGCCCGTTCGCGGCGTGTGTGCGCGTCTGCTGCGCGAGCGCGATTCCACCACGCATTTGCCAGCTCCAGTCGATCTTGCCAAGGACCGTCGAGGCCTTCGCATTGCCAAGGATGACATGGCGCAGTTTTCGCGTGCTGTTGAGCGCGACTTCAATGACCTCGCCGCCCGGTATTACCTCAATCTGTGCGGCGACCCTAAGATTCGCGTTTCACGTGATCGCATCACCGTGACGTTCGATCTTGCCAAAGAGGAGTAGCATCTTTACCGAGTCCGCTCGGTACGATACAGTTATTGCAGTTAAAACGTACTTTTAAACGCAGGAGTTTCTTCATGGATTGCCTGAAGGTATCAAGCAAATCATCGCCCGCGTCCGTTGCCGGCGCCATTGCCGGTATGGTCAAAGATGGCGTTCCCGTCAACATTCAGTGCGTCGGTGCCGGCGCCGTCAACCAGGCCATAAAGGCCGTTGCCATTGCGCGAGGTTTTCTGATTCCGACTGGCTTTGATGTCTCTTGTGCGCCGGTGTTCTCTGACATCCTCATTAACGGGGAGTCTCGCACGGCAATCCGTCTCTCTATCTACGTTCACCAGATTAATCGGGCTGCTATGGACAATGTCGTCATGGACGACGTTAAGCCTGTTGCGTAAGCGAGTTTTCGCACGTTTGTAGCACCTTTGTGCCCCGTCGATATCATCGTTAGGATGTAAGCTCATGGACCAGCGTTTCGTACGCGATATTCTTGCCGGTAAAACCTATTTTATCCGCACATTCGGCTGCCAGATGAATCAGCACGACTCCGAGCGCGTGAGCGGTTTGCTCGATTCCTATGGCTGTCTTATGGCGCTCGATCCGGAGCATGCCGATATTGTCGTATTCATGACGTGCTGTGTGCGCGAGGCTGCCGATACGCGCCTGTACGGTCAGTGCAATTCCTGCAAGAGTCTTCCCCCTTCTCCTTCGGGCAAGCGTGTGGTCGCCGTGGGTGGCTGCATCGCTCAGCGCGATGGCGAGGGCTTGCTCACCAACGTCGATAACGTCAACGTTATTTTTGGTACGCATTCGATTGCGCACGTGGCGGAGCTTATCGCCGAGGCGTTTATGGATGGCAAGCGCCATATCCGCACGAATGAGCATGAAGATACGGACGCCATGAGTATGCCGTGGCATCGCGAGACGCAGTATCATGCATGGGTGCCCATCATGACGGGCTGCAACAACTTCTGCACGTACTGCATCGTGCCGTACGTCCGTGGTCGCGAGAAGAGCCGCCCCTTCGAGGAGATTGTCGACGAGGTGACGGGTCTGGTGCGTCAGGGTGTGCGCGAGATTACGCTGCTGGGGCAAAACGTAAACTCCTACGGTCGCGATCTCTTTGGCAAGCCGCGCTTTGCCGATCTGCTGCGCGCCGTGGGTGATACGGGCGTCGAGCGTATCTTCTTTACTTCTTCGCACCCCAAGGATTTGCTTCCCGAGACCATCGATGCTATGGCCGAGACACCTGCCGTTATGCCGCAGCTTCACCTAGCCGTTCAGTCGGGTTCCACGCGCATCCTTAAAGAGATGAATCGTCGGTACACGCGCGAGGATTATCTGGGGCTGGTCGATCGCATTCGTAACCGTATGCCCGAAATTGCGCTTTCGACCGACATCATTGTGGGCTTCCCGGGCGAGACCGAGGAAGACTTTGAGCAGACGCTCTCGCTTGCCGAGACGGTTCGCTATGCCCAGGCCTACACGTTTATTTACTCCAAGCGCGCCGGTACCCCGGCAGCTGAGATCTATGATCCCACCCCGCATGAGGTTATCCTTGAGCGTTTTAACCGTCTGGTTAAGGTTATCGAGACGACGGCATACGAGTATAACCAGGGCGAGCTTCACACCGTGGTGCCTGCGCTTATTGAGGGCACGAGCAAGAAAAACGACGCTGTCCTTCTTGGTAAAAGTCCTAAGAATCAGACAGTGCATGCGCCGATTCCCGCTGGCTATAGCATCGATCAGCTTATCGGCAAAATTGTCGACGTCGATGTGGATGTCGCCAAGACGTGGTATCTGTCTGGCTCCGTTGTGGGTGAGCCTCGCTAATGGTTTCCCCCGGCACAAACCTTTCTGCCGTAGCGATCGTCGGTCCGACGGCGGTCGGCAAGAGTGATGTTGCCGACCGCCTGGCCTCTCGTCTGTCGTCTGAAGTGTTATCGTGTGACGCGATGCAGATCTATCGCGGTATGGATATCGGTACGGCCAAGATGATGCCCGAGGAGTGCTCGGTGCCCCTGCGCCTTGTCGATATCGTGGACCCGGGCGTCGCGTATTCTGCTGCGCTCTATCAGTCTGATGCCCGGGCGCATATCGAGCGTTTGCTTGGTGAGCAACGGCTTCCGGTCTTTTGCGGCGGCACGGGCTTGTATCTTAAGGCTGCACTCGATGAAATGGATTTTCCTTCGGGAGAGCTCGAGGACGAACGTCGCACGGGTTATCAGGAGCTTGCCGAGCGTATTGGCGAGAAAGCTATGCATGCCCTGCTTGCCGAGCGTGATCCGGAATCGGCTGCCGTGATTCATCCTCATAACGTGCGTCGCGTGATCCGTGCGCTCGAGATGCACGATGACGGTGTGTCGTATGCCCAGCAGAAGTCCAAATTCAGCGTTCCACGTGAGCGTTATCATGCCTTGTGGTTTGGTCTGACGCGTAGCCGTGAAGTGCTGTATGAGCGCATTAACCTGCGTGTCGACCTTATGTTTGAGCAAGGGCTGGTTGATGAGGTCCGTGGCCTTATGGACCAGGGCCTGGGTGATGCACTCACGTCGATGCAGGCAATCGGTTACAAAGAGATTATTGATGCCTTGCGAGGCGCTATTACCATGGATGAGGCCCGCGAGCTTATTAAGATGCGCTCACGTCGCTATGCCAAGCGCCAACTTTCCTGGTTTAAGCGTGACGATCGCATCGTGTGGTTCGATATGGATGAGTTTACGATCGATGAGGTCGTCGATGATATCTACCGTCGTATCGAGGCTGCCTAATGGCACGTTTTCCCTTGGTTCCCACGGCACCTGAACCTGAGCGTGCCGTCTTGGTTGGTGTTGAGTGGCGCGATAACGCCTGGCCGCTCGACCGTTCGCTCGACGAGCTCGAGCGCTTGGCTCACACTGCTGGAGCCCAATGCGTGGCACGCTTGTCTCAGCGTCTGGTCAAACCTTATCCCAAATCGTTTATCGGCTCCGGTAAGGTCGAGGAGCTATGCGGTTTGGTGCATCGTATGGATGCGGATGTTGTAATCTTCGACGACGACTTGACTCCTTCACAGCAGTCCTATCTTGAGAAAGCCGTGGGCGAACCGGTCAAGATTATTGACCGTACGGCGTTGATTTTGGATATCTTTGGCCTGCATGCCCAGACGCGTGAGGGTCGCTTACAGGTGCAGCTGGCTCAGTTGCAGTATCTGCTGCCCCGTCTGCGAGGTATGTGGAGCCACCTTGCTAAGGAACAGACGCGTGGCGGCATTGGATCGCGTTTTGGCCAGGGCGAAAGCCAGCTCGAGGTCGACCGTCGCCTGATTCGCGATAAGATCGCAGCTCTTCGCCGCGAATTGAAACAGGTTGAACAACGTCGTGATGTGCAATCGAAAAGCCGTATTGAATCGCCGGCGTTTCGCGTAGCGTTGGCTGGCTACACCAATGCCGGTAAGTCGACGTTGCTTAATCGATTGACGGGATCCACGGTACTTTCGCAGGATAAGCTGTTTGCCACGCTCGATCCTACGACGCGCTCGTATCGTTTACCCGGTGGCCGTGGCATGACGATCACTGATACCGTTGGCTTTATTCAAAAGCTGCCCCATGGCCTGGTCGACGCGTTTAAATCTACGCTTTCCGAGGTGCTCGGCGCCGATTTAGTTCTTAAAGTTGTGGATGCTTCCGATGAGGATTACGAGCGTCAGCTTGAGGCGGTTGATCGTGTCCTTGACGAGATTGGTGCCGGTGAGCGCCTGACGCTTACCGTGTTCAATAAAATCGATCTGCTCGATAGCGTCGACCGCTTGAGCTTTCGCCGGCGCTATCCCGAGGCGGTATTGTTCTCGGCTCAGACGGGTGAGGGCCTTGATGACTTAGTCGATCGCATCGCTCGTGAAGCGGCCGCTACGGACGTGTTGCTCTCGGCCGATATCCCGTATCGAGAGGGCGCGTTAATCACGCTCGTGCACGAACAGGGAACCCTTCTGCACGAGGAATACCTCGAGGACGGCGTTCGTATTGTGGCAAAGCTTCCAGCCCGTATCGCACCGCGTCTCGAGCGTTATCGAACAGAGTAAATCAGCTCCAGTACACCCAAGATAACCGGTTGATGAAGCAGGTAGAACGGCAGCGCATGGCGCCCGAGACTTGCGAGCGCCGGGATGGGATTCGCATAGGCCCATCCCGGCGCCTCATAGTTTGCTTCCTGAGTCGTGTGGGCGGCAAAGAAGCCTGCAAGGTACATAAATAAGAATGGTATGACTGGATAGTAATCACCAGAGACAAAGTCTGGACTTGGGAAACCCAGCCAAGCTAAATAGGGGATAGGATAAACCGTTTTAGGAATGCTCCAGGTAAGGGTAAAAAGTGTGAGGCAAATTGCTATACCCCATACCGACGGCACTTTAACGATCACCGGACGAGCGAGCGCGACAATGGCGGTGCAGGCCGCCATGCAGAACATGATGCCGAAGTTCACCGAGTCATCGACTGAGACGAGCGTAGTCGCGACCCATACGACAAAAGCGGCAGCGGCATATTTGACGGCACGCTTGATGTTGTTGCGCGAGAGGGTGCACATCCAGCCGGCAATAAACAAAAATACCCAACTGATGCTGGCACGCCAGATGTCTTGGAAGATGGTCTGAGTAAACCAGGGCATATCCCAACCATAAAGATAGGCAAGATCGTAGCAAGCATGAAATCCTGCCATCGACAGCATGGTAAATCCGCGAATGGTATCAAAGACCGTGATGCGGTTTTGCATTACGAGAACCGGCGCATCAATCCAACGACCTTGCCCAGGATCGTCGGATTTGTCGCATAGATGGGCTCCATGGTGTCGTTTTCGGGCTGCAAGCGAACTCGTCCCTGCTCCTTGTAGAACGTTTTGACCGTTGCGGAGCCATCGATCATGGCCACAACGATCTCGCCATTCATGGCACTCTTCTGTTCGCGAACGATGATATAGTCGCCGTTAAGGATACCGACGTTAATCATCGAATTGCCGTGGACCTCGAGGATAAAAGACCCCTGGTCCGTTGCGATCTCGGTCGGGATGGTAAAGGTGTCCTCGATATTCTGCTCGGCAAGGATGGGGATCCCTGCGGCGACACGGCCCACGAGGGGTAGCGATACGGTTCCGCGGGGTGCCGCGGGCTCATCGGACTTTGAGATGGAGACGGAGGCTCCGTCCTCGTCAAAGAGTTCTAGGGCACGAGGTTTGGTGGCGTCACGTTTGAGCAGGCCGCGTGCTTCCAGTGCGGAGAGATGTGCATGTACGGTGCTAGGGGAGGAAAGACCCACAGCCGAAGCCATCTCACGCACGCTGGGCGGATAGCCCTTTTCCTGCTGATACTCCTTGATGAAGTCGTAAATCTGCTGCTGTCGCTTGGTAATTTTGCGAGCCATCAGGGATTCCTCTCTACCTAAACCAAACAAATGTTCTATGTTTGCTTGACAGGAACAACTGTTCGAAGATAATAATAACCGAACACTCGTTCCCGCGCTAGACTTTTTTGTCCTCGCGGCTTGATAAAACAGTTCTCGTCAAAAAACGCGAGAGGAGAACATGATGAATGCAACGGATATGGTCCAGGGAAACCTCGCCCTTAAGCTCGAGACGCCTGCGGCGCCGGCTTTCACGGTTGTCAAAGGCGGCCGATCTGGTTTTCAAACACTGCCTGGCAAGCCCGTCCGCAGCCAGTGCGTCGCCACGACTTCGGCCCCCGTTGCTCTGAAGGCCTCGACGATTGTCGCCCTGGCCGTTGCGCTCACGCTCTTCTTTGTACTTGCTACCTCGATCTTCAGCGCTCGTCACGCCGCATATGCCGAGTCGGCATCTAACGTTACCTATGAGACCGTCCGTGTTCAGTCTGGCGATTCCTTGTGGTCGCTTGCTCAGGAGCATTCTGTTGACGGTCTTTCTACGCAGGAGACTTCTGACATAATTCGCAGTGTCAATCATCTGGAGCATGGGTCACTCGATGCGGGTGACGTTCTTAAAGTTCCTGCGCGTTCGTAAGATTTAAACTCCGGCACATGGTACCCTTGTTATCGTTTTGGAGGTGGTACCATGCGCTGTCCCAGATGCGGCAATGCACATACCCGTGTTGTCGATTCCCGTATGCAGGAATCTAATAACACCATTAAACGCCGTCGTGAATGTTGTTCGTGCAACTATCGCTTCACAACATTCGAGCGATGCGAAGACCCCATCGAGGTCATCAAATCTGACGGGTCAAGGCAGCGGTTCGATCGCAATAAGCTGCTGGTCGGCCTAATGCGCGCTACGATTAAGCGCGACATCGACACGAAAAAGCTCAATGAGCTCATCGATGACATCGAGGTGGAGCTGCGTTCCCGTACGCTGACGGCTGTTACGTCCCACGACCTGGGCGACATGGTGCTTAAGCGCTTGGCCAAGATCGACAAGGTGGCCTACATTCGCTTTGCCTCGGTCTATCGCGATTTCAAAGACATCGATGAGTTTTTGCAAGAGCTCGACAAGCTAAGGTGATTTTATGTCCAACATTACAGTCAACATTAAGCGTCTCGACCCTACGATCGAGCTTCCCAAATACGCCCATCCCACAGATGCCGGTTTGGACCTCCGTGCCAATGAGGACTGTACCCTTAAGCCCTTCGAGCGACGCTTGGTCTCTACTGGCCTTGCGATCGCGCTGCCCGATGGATACGCTGGCTTCGTTCAGCCTCGCAGTGGCCTGGCTATTAAGCAGGGTCTGTCTATAGTCAACACGCCCGGTCTTATAGACGCCCACTATCGAGGTGAGCTTAAAGTCATCCTTATCAACCTGGATCCATCCAATGAAATCCAGATCAACAAGGGTGACCGAATCGCTCAACTCGTCATCCAAGAAGTTCCCACGGTCAATCTCGTGGAGGTAGACGAACTAGACGAAACCGACCGAGGAGCCGGCGGTTTCGGTTCTAGCGGCGTCGCTTAGTCGTTTACGTACTGTCCGCTGACCAGCCCGACCCGCCTATATATCATCCCATGCTCAAACATTCTCGCGGGGGCGCTCGTATCCCTCCCGCCCGCCTCTCACACATATCATTCCATGCTCAAACATTCTCGCTTCGCTTCGCTCGCTGCGAAACTGCGCGTGGAACGATATGTGTGAGAGGCGGGCGGGCGGCTACTCGCTTGAAAAATATTTACATTCTAGTAAGCCAATGCGACAAAGGAACAGTCCCTTTGTCGCATTGGCTTACTACATTTGAATTTTCCGGTTTCGCCTTTGCAGATTCTAATGGTGGGGAATCTGGCATAGCTGCTAGCACGTAAACGTAGCTGCTCGGCGGGAGCCGCCCATATATCGTTCCACGCGCAGTTTCGCAGCGCAGCGAGAATGTTTGAGCATGGAATGATATATGGGCGGCTCCCGCCGAGCAGCGGACGTTAAGACGCTAGCGGATGTGCGCAGGCTTATCGCCCCAGTAGAAGCGGCAGAAGGCTCGTTTGCGCTTTTGGGGCTTGCCTACAAGTTCCATGGTTGCGATGGCGATGTCCTCGGCCGCGTGTGGACGGCGTAGCACTTCGCCATTGATGAGCAGTGCCTTGAGCGACTCGGGATGATCGTGGAGATGGCGCAGCGTCACGATGAGCTCGCGTGCGGTGGTGACATGCATGCTGGCGCCCAAGTCGGTGAGCATGGTGGTGTTGGCCTTTTCCTGGCCATAGGACTTGCCCAGCAGAATCATCGGCAGGTGTGCACACAGGCATTCGGTAACAGTGAGTCCACCCGATTTGAGAATTGCCAGATCGCAGCCGTGCATGAGCGCTGCCATGTCATCGACATAGTCAAGGACCGTGACGTTTTCGAGTTTCATGGCTTCGAAGAGCGTTTTCAGGCGCGTGGCGTATTCCGTGTCCTTGCCCGGCAAAAAGACAAAGTGCATATCCTCGAAGCTACGGAGGAAGGGGAGGGTGTGGTCCATCGCCGCGCGAAAGCGAACGTACGGTTGAGGCAAACTGGCGCCGGCCATTACCAGCACAATGGTCTTGTCGATAGGGAGATTGAACTTCTCGAGTTCTTCCTCACGATTGTAATCCGTGTCAAATCCAGCGCGAATGGGGATGCCCGTAATGCGAATCTTTGCCTCGGGAACCTTGCGTGGGCGGAGCGTCTCGGCCATAAACTCGTTTGCCACGCAGAATAAGTCAGTGTCCTTATGGGGCCACCAGCCCTCGACTTCGTAATCGGTCGGCACGCAAATGACGGGATAGTCGATGCCCGTAATGACGCGCGCACCAACCGCAACGTTGGCTGCCGTGATATGTGTGGCGACCACGGCAATAGGCCTACGAGTGCGAACGTATTCGTTAAATGCGGGAAACATAATGCGCGACCATGCCGTGCCGCCGCCCCAAAGCAGGTGTCCGGTAAGGGTATATCGCCAGGTCAAGTCATAAATTGGGCGTGTGGCGCCGGTAAACGATGCGGCCGTTTTGTTGCCGTCGAATTTTATGCGTCCAAAATCGAGGATATCCAAGACCTCAATCTCGACATCCTGCGGTATGCCCTTGGTGCCGCGTATAAGCTCGAATGCTTGTGCGATAGCGTTTGCTGCCGCTTTGTGTCCCGAACCAACCGATGCGTGGACAATGGTCACTAAGGGCTTTTGTCCGGGTGACGGCTTCAATTGTTCCGATTGAGGGGCGCTTTGCGTGGGCAGGGGAGCGTCATTGCCCATCTGCGTTTGATCCATCGATAACTCCCCTTCATCGTTGTTTCGCAAAGAATCATTGTAGTGCATGACTGTCATGTTCTCCTAAATTTGGGTATGAGCGCAAAGAACGCCAATGTTTCGATGAGAGGACACTCCATGACTACCAATCAGCCGATCGATGTTGCGATTATCGGCGGCGGCCCAGCGGGCTATGCTGCAGCCATTTATGCGTCGCGCTCCAACCTAACGACGACCGTGATTGAGCAAGGCATGTCGGGAGGACAGATCGCCACAACCAATGAGGTCGAAAACTATCCGGGCATTCCGCTCTTGAGCGGTGCCGAACTCGGCGAGCGTTTTCAGCAGCATGCAGAGGGCCTGGGTGCGCAGGTCGTATGGAGCATGGTGACTGGTATCGATTACGATGCGGATGCGGCGCTGTTTACGGTGCATCACGATACGGGCGACACGGTGGCCTCAAGCGTTATTGCTTGCATGGGTGCCACGCCGCGATCTGCTGGTTTTGTTGGCGAGGATACGTATCGCGGTCGCGGCGTTTCGTATTGCGCCACGTGCGACGGCATGTTCTTTCGTGGCAAACAGGTCTTTGTCATTGGCGGCGGTAATGCTGCCTGCGAGGAAGCCCTGTTCTTATCAGAAATTGCCAGCAGCGTGACCATCGTCTTGCGCCGCGATCAGTTCCGTGCTCCCGATGGCGTGGTTCAAAAGGTGCTCTCTAAAGATAATATTTCTGTTAGGTACCAAACTAGTATTGTGGAGCTATCGGGCGAGGCCATGCCTACAACTATCACGTTTAAGGACAACGCCACTGGTGATACCTATTCCGAGTCCTTCGATCCTGGCTCGTTTGGCATCTTTGTCTTTGCCGGAACACAGCCCCATACTGAGCTTGTACAGCATCTGGTGGATCTGGCGCCTGACGGCGGTATCGTTACCGACGACTCGATGGCCACGCGCACGCCGGGCTTGTTTGCTGCCGGCGATATCCGTTCCAAGCGTTTACGCCAGGTTGTGACTGCCGTTTCGGACGGAGCCATAGCGGCTACCAGCGCATACGCCTTCTTACGAGGATAAGTACGATAATATATCTTATGTAAGGTTGCTATCTTTTTGCAAAGTGGTTGGACGGTGCGCCAATGTGCTGTCCAACCACTTTTACTTAGCGGCTATGTGGTATGCAAAACTAGATAATCTAGAATACAATATAGAAAACGAACGGAGGCCTCTTATGAACCACGTCAAACATGTTATCCCGATGTCCGATACATCGGTCAGCATTAAGCCGGAGGATATTCAGCCGACGGTGCTGCCGGATGCATTTATTCAGTCCGATATGGCGGGTAAACTCAATGCGTTGAGCCTGCCACGCTATGACCAGCTGCCCAACGTAACGCTCTATCGCGATCAGGTTATTGAATATGTTGCACTGTGGATGGAGCCGCTTTCGATTTGCGTAGAGCAGCCCGTTATTACGCCTTCGATGATCAATAACTACGTAAAGGTCGGCCTCGTTCCTGCTCCGGTTAAAAAGCAGTATGGCCGTGAGCAGATTGCGCGTCTCATCGCCATTTGTATCTTTAAGCAGGTGCTGCCCATCGCTGCGGTTCAGGCGCTCTTTAATATTCAGCGCTTGAGCTACGACGCTCCGACGGCCTTCGATTATGTAGTCGATCAACTTGAGGCATCGATTCGTGCGGCTTTTTCCCTTGAGCAGACTCCCGTGCCCGATACCGCACATCAGGTTACGCGCGAGTCATTGCTCGTACGCAGTGCGGTTTCGTCCTTTGTATCGAAGGCGTACCTGATGAGCTACCTCAAGTTCAATGGGTTTAATAGCTAGGCGACGTATAACGCGGGCGGGACAAAGAGCCATCAGTCACTTTGTCCCGCCCGCGTTTTTGCTTGGTTGAGCTTTATTGGCCCGAAGCCACGCCCATGCCGTAGCCGATGATGAGACCATGCATCTCGGCGTAATAGGAATCTAGGCCGTTGCAGGGCATGATGATAGTCTTGGAGCCCGGCCAGTGCTCCACAATGCGGTCGGCAAGCGCCTGGGCTCCAGCTTCGTTCTCAACGTGATCGATGATGACCTCGCCGCCCGTGAAACCCTCGGCCTCCATGGTGTCGACAATCTTGGTGAGCATCTTCTTTTCGCCACGCGTATGCCCAACGAGTTCAATTTCGCCCGCTTCGCTCGCCGTGCCCAAAATGCGGATGTTGAGCTTGTTGGCAATAACACCGGCCGCCTTAGGGATACGTCCGGCCTTCGCAAGGTTTTCGTAATTGCATAAACTAAAGAGGATCTTGCTGTTCTGCTCCAAGCTATCGAAGTAGGCGCAGGCTTCCTCAAAGGAGGCATCCGGTTTACTTGCAAGATAGCGATCAAACAGTAAGAAGATCAGGTCCATCTTGCCGCCTGCTGCGCGCGAATTAACCAGGTGAATCTTACGATTGGGCTCTTCGGCAAGCACCATGTCACGCGCAGTGGCCGCGGCATTGTAGCTTCCCGAGACGCCCTCGGAGATGGGCATGCAGATCGTCTTGTCGGCGAGCTTAAAGAGCTCAGCCCACTCCCCTACGCTTGGGCAGGAGCTCGATGATGCGCTGGATTCCGATTGAATGGCAACATTAAGCTCGTGAACATCGAGCGAGTGATCGTCGACAAATTCACGCTCCCCCACTCGGATCTTAAGGGGTGCAAATGCAAAGGTGGTATGAGGTGCGGTTGGTTGCCAATCGCGAAGATTGCAGCTCGAATCTGAGATGAGTGCCCAGCTCATTGAGGGTCCTTTCTAGTTGTTCCTCAACAATTATAGCTATCTTTTGGACAGATGCTGCGCATATCTAGTATTCAAAACTAGATTGTAGTTTACACACAAAATGGGCGGTCGAGATAAAACAATGGACCTCGCTCCCAAAGGATACGAGGTCCACTTTCGTTAGCTGAGTTAAAACACTTAATAGCGAACGAAAATATAATTGTTGTTCATGCCAGCGGCAACGGAGCTGATGATAACGCCCGTGCTGTAGTCGGAAGCATGGATCATCTGGCCGTTACCAATGTAGATGCCGGTGTGGTAAGAGTTAACAACGACGTCGCCCGGCTGAGGATCAGAAACACGGGGCCAACCCATGAAGGTGCCGGTAGTGCCCAGGCGGCAGTAGCGACCGGTGAGGCAGTAGCTTACAAAGCCGGAGCAGTCAAAGCTGTTCGGGCCAATACCGCCCCAGGAATAAGCGCAACCAAGCTTGCTATAAGCGCGAGAGACAACGCTGCCGCCGTCAACGGACTGGCTCGGCGCGGAAGGGGCCGGTGCCGGGGCGGGCGTCGAGGGCTGCGGCGTGGGAGCAGGAGCGGGCGCGGGCGCAGGTGTGTTACCGCCGCCATTGTTGGTCGTACCGCCACTATTGTTGGTGTTCTCGGTCGTACCGGCGGTGTCGTTGCTCACCGTGGCCTTTTCGGCGGTGCTGGCATTTATGCCAGCCTGCAGCGCGGCGTTCGCCTCGGCCTCGGCAGCAAGCTCGGCTTGCAGCTGTGAATCCAGGGAGTTTACGACACTCTGGGCCTCAGCCTGCTGGGCGTTGAGTTCGTCGACCTTCTTCTGCGTCGCGGCGACGTTCTTCTCCTGCTCGGCCTGCTTATCGGTGAGCTGCTGCTTAAGGTCCTTGACCTCCTGAATGGTCTGGGCCTGCTTGTCGGAGACCTTGCCGTAGTAGAACAAACGGTTGAGCATATCGCCCAGATCGTCGACGCCCGTCAGAACCTGAAGGAGACTCAGACCGCCGGTCTTGTACTCACCGGCAACGTAGCTCGAAAGCTTTGCCTGGCCCTCGGCAATCTCTTGCTGCTTTTGCGTGATCTCGCCTGCAGTCTGATCAAGCTCCTGCGTCTGAGCGGAGAGTTCTTCATGAATTTGCTGGGTTTGCGTACCGATCTGCTCGAGTTTGGTACGAGCGGCGGCAAGATCGGACGCGGTATCGGCATAGGCAGGAGCCGCGAGGCCCAAGCCCAAAACACAAGCGAGGGTTGCCGTAGCTGCGCAGCGTGCCATGTTTTTGTGCGTGTTTGCTGTGCGCATGGAGCTTCCTTTCCGGTATCTAAGGGTAGCGGCTAGTCCACCGTTACCAGGCTAAAGAGCTCAACGTCCTCGTTAGAAGGCGTGAGCTTCTTGCGCGGATTAAGAAACGCAAGCTCAAGGATACAACCATAACCTACGAGCTTTGCGCCCATATCTCGCACCAGTTTACCTGTTGCCTCGACGGTTCCGCCCGTCGCGACCAAGTCGTCCAGAATCAACACGGTATCTTTAGAGCTGATGGCATCGACGTGAATCTCAATCGAATCGGTTCCATACTCGAGCTCGTATTCCTGGCTAACGGTCTTACGTGGCAGTTTTCCCGGTTTACGTGCAGGAACAAAGCCCGCGCCGAGTGCCACGGCAACAGGCACGCCTACCATAAAACCGCGAGCCTCGGGTCCTACAACCTTAGTGATGCCCATACCGGAGAAATGCTCCGCTAGCGCGTCGACCATGGCTTTAAGTGCTTCGGGATTGCTAAAGAGCGGCGTGATGTCCTTAAAGACGACTCCGGGCTCGGGATAGTCGGGGATGTCGACGATGTGAGATTCGAAGTCGTACATGGTGTGACCTTTCATGGGAGGCTGGTTTGTAGAAGCATTTATTTGTCCGCGCTGGCGGTGCCGGTGTGCGAGGGGGCGACAACCTTAAGCGGCTGCACGAGGGATTCCTCGCGCACGGGGACCGCGGAGGCAGATGCCTCTTCGCTTTTGGCCTTGGTTGATTCGGAGCGTGCGATCTCCTCATCGAGGGCATCGATATCGGCGTCCTCGACTACGGCGTTGAGTGACTCAAATACGCGGTTCTTGAGCAGCGCAGTATGCACGCCCTCGGTGAGGTCATGTAACTTCTTAAACGCGCGTTCGAGCTTGGCATCACGTTCGTCATCTGAGGTGTCCATGCCAAGCATACTCACGAGCACTTGCTCGAACATCGAAGACTCGCGGTTGGCGGATGATACGTACTGACGAAGGTTTCGCGGCTCGATATGAAAGCGTGACAGCTCAGAACAGTAGCGGATAATCGGAAAATCGCGCCCGTCGACGAGCTCACGGTTTTGCGGACTCTTGATAATGCGAATAAGGTCGTTTTCGGCCAAGGAGCGAATAAACGAGATCTCGACGCCCAACATATCCGGAATGGTCTCGATGGGGTGCAGTTTCTGCTTGGTTTCCTTTGGTTCCGTCTTGAGCGGAACATCGGACAGCAGACCCACCTCGTAGGCAAGCGTGGAGAGATCTGTAGCGTTTTCCAGACGTTGCTTAATCACGTTGAGCGGCATGTAGCGCGTCTTCTGCAGGTGCAGAATGACCTCTAGACGGTCAACGTCCTCCTTGGAGTATTGGCGATACCCCTTAGGCGTACGATGAGGGGTGATGAGCCCCTCATCTTCTAGAAATCTAATTTTTGAGTTCGAAAGATCGGGGTATGCGCCTCGAAGTAAATTGACGACCTGGCCGATACTCAGATAGTTGCGTTCGGCCATGCCCTACTCACCGGTTTCGATGCGCTCCGGCGTGCTCTCGTGGTAGATGAGCGTGAACGTACCGATCTGGACGGAAGATCCGTCGTGCAGCGGGGCGGCATTGACGATGGCGCCATCAACCCACGTGCCGTTGAGCGAGCCTAAGTCCTCGATGCGAGCAGCCAGACCCTCGCGAATAATGCGTGCGTGGCTACGCGATACGGTCATGTCATTGAGGAAAATGCCGTTTGCCGGATCGCGGCCAATGGTGGTCACATCATCCTCGAGTTCAAAGGCAGCACCGGTCTGCGGCCCCTTGACAATAGACAGAACGGGGGCAGTGATGCGAACGTTCGCCATAAGATCGGGAACGGTAACGTCGCTCGAAGGCACACGGAAGACGCAGGTTGCGTCGGCAGTCTTATCGTTTTGAGGCATATTGTTAACCATGTTGTCCATGACAACCCCTAACTTAACGCGGACATGCCGCAAAGAATGAACTGTACGTAATAATACCCCAATGGCTTAGTCTTCGATTTCGGGGTTAAGAAAGTCGACGTCTTCGTCCTCTGGATGCGCAACAGCCTGTTTAATGGCCGCTCCACCCTTAATGGAATAGATTACAGCGGTGAGCATGGAGAAGATGACGCCGCCATACACAAAGAAGATGCCGAGCGGTACCGGGCTGCCGTTGAGGCCCGGGAAGGCCGTGAACGTGGCGGGCAGCAGATGCCAGCCGTCCACGGTGGGAAAGCCCAGCAGCATGAGCGAGAAGCCGGTCATGAGCAGCGCCGTGGCAATCTTGCCGGGAAATACTACGTCGATGGGGCGGCGGTGGTAGTGGCGCACGATGAGCGTGCCGATGCCTAGGTAGATATCGCGCCCAATGATGAGCACGCAGACCCAGATGGGAAGCTCGCCGCGAACCACGAGACCTAAAACGCCTGTAAATAGCAGCGCACGGTCGCAGATGGGATCCATAACCTTGCCGAGCCACGAGACCGTTTTAGTCATACGGGCAATCTGACCGTCCATCCAGTCGGTGGAGGCCGCGATGGCATAGATGACAATGGCGACGACACGGTTGTTGTCCGTCACAAACAGGTACAGGAAGACCAGCGTGAGGACCAGGCGCGTGAAGGTAATGAAATTGGAGATCGTGAAAATCTTATTCGACGGGTAATCGGAGGTGCCGATAAGCTCCTTTTTGATCTTCTTTTTGATGCCCACAGGACTCCCCCGCTGGTAAACGACAAAACTCTCGATACTATACCCGTTCTGGCGATGTCTATCCAGCGTAAGCATAGAGAGTCCAGACATGTGGAGGACGCTGCTGGGTGCCACGAGGACTCTCGCGCAGTTGCTTTAACAAAAACTCTCACAGGAAGTAGCCGCGAGGGCTATGTTGGTAGTTGCAGCTACAGTTATTGTTGAGGGTGAGCAGCGCGTCGCGCACGCCGTAGAGGTAGCCGCTGATGAGCGCCCAGCGCACGCGCTCGTCGAGCACCGGCGCAGAATAGCGATGCATCCCTTTGTACATGGGCACACAAGTGGATACAGCAAAGGCGACCGGAGGTCGCAATGCCCTCCTGGTGAATAGCTACCAAGGTGGGTAAAACCACATCGAACGCCGCTCACGCCAGGGCGGCGTTCACCTTTTGGTTCCACCCGCCAGCACCTCCCCTCTTGATACTGCAAGGGTTTCATTGTGGTGATAGACCGACACCGTTCATCGTTGTTTCGGGCTCGTTCGCAAAGTCGTGAACGCACTCCCCTCTTGTTCAGCGCATAATGGCGCACCGTATGCGGCTGAGCGGCCGCACGCTAAAGGAGAGGTGCCCGCATGGGCATCGAGAGAGAGGATGCAGTATGAACCTGAGGGAAAAGTACGGTGAGTGGGGCCTGATCCTGGGCGCGACCGAGGGCGTCGGCAAGGCGTTCTGCGAGAAGATCGCCGCCGGCGGCATGAATGTCGTCATGGTCGGCCGTCGCGAGGAGAAGCTGAACGTGCTCGCCGGCGAGATCCGTGAGACCTACGGCGTGGAGACCAAGGTCGTGCGCGCCGACTTTAGCCAGCCCGACGCTGCCGAGACCGTCTTCGCCGCGACCGAGGGCCTGGACATGGGCTTCATGAGCTACGTGGCCTGCCTGCACAGCTTCGGCAAGATCCAGGACACTCCCTGGGAGAAGCACGAGGCCATGATCAACGTCAACGTCGTGACCTTCCTCAAGTGCTTCCACCACTACATGCGGATCTTTGCCGCCCAGGACCGCGGCGCCGTGATCAACGTCTCGTCGATGACCGGCATCAGCTCCAGCCCCTGGAACGGCCAGTACGGCGCGGGCAAGGCCTTCATCCTCAAGATGACCGAGGCCGTGGCCTGCGAGTGCGAGGGCACCGGTGTCGACGTCGAGGTCATCACCCTCGGCACCACCCTAACCCCCAGCCTGCTGTCCAACCTCCCCGGCGGCCCGCAGGGCGAGGCCGTCATGAAGATCGCCCTCACCCCCGAGGAGTGCGTCGACGAGGCCTTTGAGAAGCTGGGTAAGGAGCTCTCCGTCATCGCCGGCCAGCGCAACAAGGACTCCGTCCACGACTGGAAGGCCAACCACACCGAGGACGAGTACATCCGCTACATGGGCTCGTTCTACCGCGACTAGCAGCTGCCGCGGCGCGTGCGCGAGGGCGCGTGCGGGTTCGCAGGTAGAGATGCGAGTGCGAGGGTTTCTTTGCGGGGGCGTGCGGATGCGGCGCCCGCAAAGAAACCCTCTTTTCATGGGTGGGCGCGACGGCACCTCGGCGCTCACCGTCTAGGGCGACCTGCCCGGCTCCCCCGCGATCTCCCTGCACGGGACCCTGCGCTCCGGCATCCTCTGGACCGTGTCCCGCTCGTGCCTAGTGGGCCGGCCGATCCGGCCCTCAGGGTATCGGATTCCCGCATTCATCCGTACATGTTCGTGTGAATGCGGGAGGTGTTCGGATGAGGTTGATATTCAAGGTGTAGACCGTTTTCTTGGTACTCCTCAAATGCGGCAGGGTTTTTCGAGTTTGTAGATGCTAATATAACCCTGCTCTCGAAAGAGGGCTCAGTCCCGGCTGGTAAACCTGACGTTTGGCGTGGTGTGCGTGACACGCATAGCGGGCATGGCCGCGATAGAATTTTCCATGCGGAGGGGCTCGACCCCATAGCGCCCCGAGGGTTTCGGGGAGGGCGAACTGGCAGGCAGGGAACCGGGATACAGGCTGTCCGGAAGGAGGGGTGTAATGCCTCTTCTTCTTTTTTGCCACATCAATCTTCTGGCTTGATAGGTTTTTCGTGCGTGTGATTGGGTTGCGGAAGGGATTGGCATGAGAGTTGCGGAAATTGCGGAAAGGGTCGGTTGCGATCCTGAGTCTGCGTATGCGAAATTCGCCGACACACGTGAAGGCACACGCTTTCACAACATGCAGTGGCCCACTTTCGTCACTGACGAAAACTATCGCTCGTTTTGCAAGGCGCTGGCAGATTATGCCAACTCAGAGGAAGGCCCCCAAAGCAACGGCCGCCATGAATTGTTCCTGAGCGTGCACGAGCTGTTCGAAAAGGGCAACGAGATTGGCGGCGCCCCAAAAAAGCGCCACTACAACTTGGACAAATCGTTCATAGGCACGGACGAGGCAAATCTCATGCTGCTCAAAGCGGCGCATAAGGGAATGACCCAGCAAGCGATCGCCGCGTACCTGGGCTGCTCGCGCACGGCGGTGCAAAAACGCCTGAGCGCCCTGGCAGGCGGCGTGCGTTTTGGCGACTCCTACATCAAGGCCGAGCCGACAAGCCGCGGCGGCCTGAAGTCGACGGCTCACCCGATCTTCCTGCCGCTGCGATTGCATGAGGTGTACCTGATGCTGTCGGCATTAGGCGAGTTTCGAGCGGAACGGTCAGGCGGGGACCCAGAGCGCGTCTTGGCCGATGATCTCGCTGGCAGAATCTATTCCCAGCTGAGCGACTACGCAAAGGGCGGGATCGACAGGGCATTGACTGAACGAGGGATTCGCCGCGGTGGGCAAAGGCCCGACTTCGACTCAAGCAAGGGCGTGGACGATTCGGATCGTATCGTTATGTATGAGAAGATGGGTCTCAATCTTGAAGTCGTGCTTGTAAATGGAGATAAGCTCGACGGCCGCTACGCGCGCCACGCCGATCTTCAGAAATGCGTAAACGCCGCCGAAATAAGCAAAGACGGCAGCTATATCGTGTTTAAACTTTTGGATGGCAGATACTGGGCGGTCGACGATTCTCAAGTAGTGAGCGTAGCAGCCGCACCCGGGGATTAGGTTGCGGCCAAGTCCCTCGTCCGCCCTCCCAGGCGGTACCGCTGCGGCCGATTTCATGTTTGCTTACAGGCGAAACAGCCGCCCTTGCGTTTTTCTAAACGCAACCTCTTCGTGCGCTCGTAAAAAATCGAATCGATAAAAACTGGCAACAACCCTTCTGAACGGGTATCCTTTCGCAGGATGCGCCTCGAACAGCACTTTCTGCCTGCGCGATTTCGTGCATGGCCGTCCTTTTCGTTCTATTTCTTAAAATGACAATCTCAGGTTTTCACGCCTTTTCGGCTTCAGACTGTATGCTGCAATCAGCTCGAGCGACCGAAGCCCATCACAACACCGAAAGGCGTGAACCATGAAGTACAACGAGAAGCGCAACAACGCCTCAGCCCGTCACCCCGAGACTGCACCCTCGATCATCAACTTCGCGTACGGTAGCAACCTTGATATCCATCAAGTTGAAACCCGCTGCCCCGGCGCGGTGCTGCTGGGCAAAGCGACCCTGAACGGCTATGAGCTGGCGTTCGATACCGCCGGATACCTCACCATCACCAAGCGCGAGGGGTCGCATGTGCAAGGCGCGCTGTGGGCGCTCGATAGCTCTCACGTGGCGTCTCTCGACCGCTACGAAGGCGTTGCATCTGGTTGCTACCGCAAGGAAACCGTGACCGTCGGGCGCGAAGGCGATGTGGTTCCCGCAACCCTTGAGGCGATGGTCTACATCTCTGAGCGCACCCCGCTGCGCAGGTACACCGAAAAGTACGATTACATCGACCGCGTGGTCGAAGCCGGCCGCGTGATGCAGCTTGATGAGGCAACCTTGGCGCAGATGTCCGACATGCGCGCCGACAGCCTGGACCGCTTGCGCGCGCAAGAAGAGTCGGCGGCGTATGGCGCAGCCAAGATCGACCTCCCCGCTGCACGCGAATACGCCGACTTCGTGTGCGGTGAAGGTCACCAGATCGCCGATTGCACATGCCGTTACACCGGTTACTACGCATGCCGTTTCCCCCGTGGCCTTCAGCAGCATGGACGCATCCTGCGCTCTAAGCGCTACCAGGTGATGGAAGCGAGTGAGGCCACCTTCTGCGGGTCGCACCGCATCTACTTGGCAATCAAGACCCCAGGCGAGTTCGGTTACAAGATTGACGTCCCCGAAGGGTTCCGCGCAGTGCGCAGCAGCGACCCTGCGCTGCAGGCAGACCTTAGTTACTCCCTTACGCTGGATGAGTTCGAAAAGCAGCGCAAGGCCCTGCTGCGCACCCTGCTCGGCTGGTGCAACAGCCTGCCTGAGTTTGACGTGCACAACTTTAATCGTCCCTCTGTCCCGGTGTTCAGCGCGCGCGAACACTCCGCCGACACCCGCGAGTATGCGGAAACCCCGTACTTCGCATATGGATTTGACATCAGCCATGACCGCATTGCCAAAAAGCTCGAGGGCGGTCACCATGTTTATGCAACCAAGGCGAAGCTCTATGGCTACACGCTGGCGTGCGACGCGAAGG
Organism: Collinsella sp. HCP3S3_D1; assembly: GCF_052064015.1. Lineage (NCBI taxonomy): Bacteria > Bacillati > Actinomycetota > Coriobacteriia > Coriobacteriales > Coriobacteriaceae > Collinsella > Collinsella sp. HCP3S3_D1. Next base: position 73,557 of record NZ_JBQHWK010000008.1, on the reverse strand, counting down.
GCCGTCCCACCATCATGCGCATGGAAGGATCGTTTGTGGAAGGCGTGCTGTGGCATGGTCTCACGCGGGGCGAGGTCCAGACGCTGGACAAAGCGAATGGCGTGCAGTACGGCACCTATGCAAAAGCCGGCGTCACGGTGAAGATTGAGGGCGAACCCGCTGCGAGGGAAAAGAACGCATTCGTGTACATCTCTCGGCGAACCCCGCTTTCTGCAGTTACGAAAGACATCGAAGCGTTTGGCGCGATGCGCGACGAAGCCATCGCCCTGAAAATGGAGCGCACCACCGTGGCTCGCATCGACGCAATTCTGCGCGCAAGCGGCTGCCCCTGCGTGCAGCCCGAAGCCCCTGCGGCAGAAATCGCAGCCCTGGGAATCAGGGAGCTCACGCCCGAGCAAACCATGAAGTGCATGCTGTTCGTGTGCCCGAAGTGCTTTAAGCCCTTGAGCGAATGCGAATGCGGCAAGCGCCCTGATCACCTGGTAGCGATCGACCACGAGCTGCAGCCCCATGTGCGCATACTGAACGATAAGGGTTATAAAACGCAGACCTGTTGTGCCGGGCATGCAGACGAGGGCTGCCACGGTTACCTGAGATTTAGGCGCCGCTTCCGCGCACTAGAGGAGGTATGCGGCGGTCAGCTGCCCAACGAGTCTCTTACGGAGGCGCCGCAACGCATTCGCAGCACGCGCCATGTAGCGCTGAACCTGCCCGGCGCCCCCGAAAGCTATGACGTATACCTGGACAACAGGGGTTACGTCATTCGCTTTGAGCCGCGCCGCGGTGTGAGGCGTGAACAGTTCGTGCAAGACAAGCCCGCTATGTTGAGCGCATTGCTGCAGTGGTGCGAGTCTCTCCCGCAGCGCGAATAGCCTGCAAGCCGTCTGAACTGGTAAGAATCGCCAAGCGCGTGGGTCGATGTTCGAATCCTGACCCGCGACTTCCGAGCCCCCTTCTAGTCCCAAGCCCCGATCCTCAAGCCCTCAGCCCTGCCCCTCAATGCGCCCTTGAGCGTGCGCATGCGGCGTCTATGAAGTTCCTCCAGCGCTTCGGGGCGTTCTCGACGATGAAGTCGATGACGGTGGCGAGCTCGCCCTAGTCGAGCCCGCGCCGACGCACTCTCTTGAGGTCGCACGAGAATGACGGCGCGAACGCCGCCCTGAGCCGCACGCTCACGCCGTCGCCTAGGACTTCGCCGGCATGGCGGCCCAGATGGCGGACTCTGGGGCGATTACGCCGCAGGTGCCCGCAGCGATGGCCGGTGGCACCGTAGCGGTGTCGGCTTAATACCCGCGGCGTTAGCTTTTTGGAGCGCAGTGCCTTGTTTCGGCAGGCACGGAAGCCTTCCTCTCGCTGCCGAAAGAAATCGAAAAAGTATCGCGGCCCTTGGGCGGTGTCGGGGTTCCGTGCGAACGTGCGGGGAATTAGTGAAGCAGGGCGGGACAGTTGGCTTGGATGTCGTAGCCGCAGTAGCTAGGCACAGGTAGGTGATTTTCGCGTATGTAGAAAAATTTAGGCTAGATAGACTACAAATGTGGAATCAAAACGAATCAGTGAATTCAACAAATATGGAAAGAAAGTGAAGGGGGGATCCATTAAAACCGAGATTCTACAAAAGTGCAGGTAGAAGGGCGTGTCTTTATTGGCTAAAAAACAGCCGGTGATTCTCCGGTGATTCCCTGATGATTCCTGATAAAAAAAGGTCAGGCACTAGGTGCCTGACCTGCAAACTTCTGGTCGGGACGACTGGATTCGAACCAGCGACCCCTTGACCCCCAGTCAAGTGCGCTACCAAGCTGCGCCACGTCCCGAAGCATTTGTTTGTTGCTCTGCTCTCGCTCGCAACAGGGAGTATAGTAACCCGAAACTTTGTCCTTGTGCAAGAACTTTTTTACAAATTTTGAAGCAAGTCTAAAATTGTATCTGCGAGCTGGGGTTTTGTTAGTACGGGAAGTTCTTGCGTGCCCGCTGTGCTCACTATCCAGGCCTTGTTGGTATCGGTCCCAAAGCCCGAATCGGCGCGCGAGACATCGTTGGCGATAATGGCATCGCAACCCTTGCGCACGAGTTTGCGCTGCGCGTACTCCACGACGTTATCGGTCTCGGCCGCAAAGCCGATCACACGGCGATCGCCCTTTTGGCGTGAGAGTTCGGCCAGGATGTCAACGGTCTCGACGAGCTCAATTCGATCCAGGCGCTCGTTGGCCTTTTTGAGTTTATGGTTCGCCGGGGCTGCAGGCGTGTAGTCGGCAACGGCGGCGGCACAAATGGCCGCGTCGGCCGTCTGGAAGGCGCTCAGCGCAGCCTGGAGCATTTCCGCGGCGGTTTGTACGCGCACGCACTCTACGCCGCAGGGAACGTCGAGCGATGTCGGTCCCAGCACGAGCGTGACGGCGGCACCGCGGCGCGCGGCCTCCCCCGCCAGGGCGATGCCCATCTTGCCCGATGACCGGTTGCCAATGAAGCGCACGGGGTCGATCGGTTCGTGCGTGGGGCCGGCGGTGATCACGATGCGCTTGCCCACAAGGTCCTGAGGAGCGGGGTCGAGCAGCTTGCAGACGGCCTCAACGATGTCCTCGGGCTCGCTCATGCGTCCCGTGTCCACATCGCCGCAGGCAAGGTAGCCGCTACCCGGACCCACAACGTGGACGCCGCGCTCGCGCAGCGTGGTCATGTTGGCCTGCGTGGCCGGCGCCTTCCACATGCCATTGTTCATGGCCGGCGCGACCACGATAGGACGCGGCGTGGCAAGCAGCGTGGTGGAGATGAGGTCATCGGCGATGCCGTTGGCCATCTTGGCGATGATATTGGCCGTCGCGGGCGCCACGACCACCAAGTCGGGCTCCTGCGCCAGCGAAATATGGTGGATGGGGTCGGAGGGGTCGTCGAACAGACCTACAGCGACCGGCTCGCCCGTGAGCGCGCGAAAGGTGAGCGGGCCTACAAACTCGGTGGCATGCTCGCTCATAACGACCTTGACGCGTGCGCCGCGCTTTTGCAGCAGGCGCACGATATTGCACGACTTATAGGCGGCGATCCCGCCGGTAATGCCCAACAGGATCGTTTTTCCCTCAAGTTGCATTGAATTGTCGGGTGCCGTCGTCATTGTTAGGCTTCCTTGTTGGGGAGCACGAGCAGGCGGTGGCAGTACGGGCAGTGCGTGATCTCACTACCGTCGTGGTTGAGGTCGCTCATGGACGATGCTTGCAGCGCGGTGTGGCAGACCGTGGGGATGTTGCCCTTGATGGTCTCGACGGCCAGGCCACGGAACTGCTTGAGCAAACGCTCGTAGTCGGTGAGCACGTCGGTCGGCAGCGTGGCGGCGAGCGCGGTGCGCTCCTTGGTGGCGGCATCAATCTGGGCCTGCAGGTCGGCGGCCTTGGCGCGGGCGGCCTTGGTGTCGGCCTTCACGCCCTCCTCGAATTTGGCGATGATGGCCTGCGCGCGAGCCTCACGGTCGAGCGCCTCCTTGTGGGCGACAACGACATCCTTGCGGGTGTGCTCAATCTTATCCAGGCGCTTGGCCAGGGTGGCGAGCTCGTTTTCCAGATCCTGTACCTCGCGGTAGTCTGAGCCGTCGACGTGGCGTTTCTTGGCGGCCTCGATGGCGTTGTTGGTCTGGATCTCGGTGGTGTTGAGATCGTCCAGCTCAATGTCGAGGTCCTTGCGCTGAGCATAGAGCTTGGTCATTTCGGACTTAAGCTTTACATAGGTTTTGCGCTTTGAAGCGAGCTCCTTGAGCTCCGGCATATTGGCAAGTTCGCTCTTGTTGCGGGCGAGCTCCAAATCGATCTGTTGCAGCTTGAGTAGCGTAGCGCCGGCGCTCATAAGTTCTCTCCTTTTGTCACAGTCCACCATTGGCAAGGGTTCAGTATTTTAATCGCATGACGGGGGTCGACCCCGGCGTCAACCGCAGAGTTCATCAAGATATCCACGAACGGCTCCTCGGAGCGGTCGTGGCCGAGCAAGATCACGCTCAGCCCGCGCAAGGCAAGGTCTTGCGCCACGTGATAGCCCGCCTCGCCCGTCACGATGACATCCGCACCGGCAGCGATGGCAAGCTCGCCAAAGTCGCCGAGGGAGCCGCCCAGAATGGCGACGGTGCGGCACGGGCGCTCGGCATCGCCCCATACGCGTGGGTCGCTGCCAAAGGCCGTGGCAGCACGGGCGGCAAGATCACGCAGCGTGCACGGGTCGTTGAGTGTTGCAAAAACTCCCAGGCCGCAGGCCTCGGGGTCGTCCACGTGCTCCAACGAGCTTGCAGGCGCCGCGTCCAACAGCTTACTTAGGCAGATGCGTGCCTCGTGCGAGCGGTCCAGGTTGGTGTGGAGCGAGATAATGCTCACCCCGCAGCGGGCCGCCTCGTAGAGCGCCGCGCTGCATTGGGGGCGCGTTGCGCTGGGCGGGCAAAACGACTCGGGCGCCTTGATGTAGACGGGATGATGCGTGAGCAACACGTTGGCTCCGGCTTCCAAGGCGCGCTGCACGTTGTCCCTGGTAGCGTCAAGCGCGCAGGCAACGCCGCGGATCTCGTCGTCAGGGTCGCCAACGGATAAGCCCACGTGGTCCCAGGGCTCGGCGTCCGTTTTGGGATAGCGTGCCAGCAGGGCGCGCTCGAGTTCGGCGACGATCATGCGGCACCTACGATCGTGAGCAGCGTCTGGGCAAAGTCGTCCAGATCGCTCGGATTCACGCGGTCATCGAAGGAGATGCGCAGTGCGCCCAGCGCCTGCTCGCGACCAATGCCCATGGCGCTGAGCACGTGGCTCGGGTCCATGCTGCCGCTCGAGCAAGCCGATCCGGCCGACACCTCAAAACCGGCGGCGTCGAGCTTGATGATGAGCTCCTCGGAGTCCATGCCGTCAATATAGATCGATACCATGCCGGGCAGACGGTCGGCCTGCGTGTAGTCGCCCATGGTGGCGTGAATGCGCGGATGGGCCGTGAGCGTGGCGTAGAGCTTGTCGGAAAGGGCTTGCAGCTTCTCGCGCTCCTGAGCCACATGGGGCGCCAGAGACGAGGCCGCAGCGGCAAAGGCCAGCTGCGTGCGCAGGTCCTGCGTGCCGGCACGACGTCCGGCTTCCTGTCCTCCGCCAAAGATGCGGGGGCGCAGCGGCGTGCGGCTTTTTAGGTATAACGCGCCGGAGGCTACGGGGCCGCCAATCTTGTGTGCTGCAACGGTCATAGCATCGACGCCCAGCTCGGTCACATCGAGCGGAATATGCAGATAGCCCTGGATGGCATCGGTGTGGAACAGGGCGCCCGCGGTATGCGCAGCCGCGGCAAGCTCGCGGATAGGCTGTACCACACCGGTCTCGTTGTTGGCGGCCATGATGCTCACGAGCGCGACGTCGTCGCCCAACAAGTCGCTCAGCTCGGCAGGCTCGATGTAGCCCGCACGGCAGGGCTGCACCAGGTCGACGGTAAAGCCGGCGGCACGCAGCAGCGGCAGGTTGTCCAGAATCGAATCGTGCTCGATCGCAGACACGATCACGCGCTCGCGCTTTCGATCGCGCTGACGAGCACCCTCGGCAAGTCCGAGGAGCGCCAGCTGGTTGGCCTCGGTACCGCCGTTGGTTAGGATGATCTCGGACGGGCGAACGCGCGCGCCAAAGCTGCGGGCGATCTCGCGGCGTGCAACCTCCAGACGTGCGGCAGCCTTGCGGCCGAGCGAGTGCAGCGAGTTGGGGTTGACGCCTGCAAGCTCGCTTTCGTCGTACTCGCGCTGCGCAAGGAGCGCCTCGGCGCGCATGGGCGTCGAGGCGGCATAGTCAAGATTCACGGGTATGCGGTTTTGACCTGCGGTCATAAGGGTTTATGCCTCCTGTGCGGCCTCGTTGCCCAGCTTCTGCAGCAGCGCAACCTCGGCGGCGGGATCTTCGGACTTAAATACGGCGGAGCCGGCTACCAGGACATCGGCACCGGCCTTGACGACCTCGGCGATGTTTTTGGAAGAGATGCCGCCGTCGACCTCGATCATGGGCGACACACCGTGGCGCTCGCACATGGCCTTGAGCTCGTGGAGCTTATGCAGCGTGCCCGGGATAAAGCTCTGGCCGCCAAAGCCGGGGTTCACGCTCATGAGCAGCACGATGTCGACGACCTCGATGATGCTCTCGAGCACGCAGACGGGCGTGGCGGGGTTGAGCACCACGCCGGCCTTGACGCCGCGTTGCTGCAGGTGCGTGAGCGTGCGGTGCAGGTGCGTGGAGGCCTCGTAGTGCACGGTGATCATATCGGCGCCGGCGTCGGCATACCAATCGACGGTCTCGTCGGGGTTCGACACCATCAGGTGCGCGTCGACCGGCACCTTGGTGGAGCGCTTGACGGCCTTGAGGATTTCGACGCCAAAGGTGAGGTTGCCGGTAAAGTGACCGTCCATGACGTCGAAGTGCACATAGTCGGCGCCGGCGATCTTGTCGAGCTCGCCCTTGAGGTTGGCCATGTCAGCCGAAAGGACGGACGGAGCGATTTTGATGGAACCCATGGTAGTAGCCTTTCTGCGCTAGTCGGTGAGTCCGTAGAACTCTTGAGAGGGGACGCGGTCGGTAAGGATCTCGAGCGCCCTATCCAAAGTAACACCGTTGTAGAGCGTTTGCTCCACGGCAAAGGTGAGCGGAATGTCTACGCCCAGCGAACGGGCGAGCTCGCTAACGCTGCGGGCGGCGACGGCGCCCTCGACCACCATATGCGTGCGCGCCTGATACTCGTCGAGCGATACGCCGTGGGCAAACTCGTAGCCGAAGGTGCGGTTGCGCGAATGCTCGGAGGTGCAGGTGGCGATGAGGTCGCCCATGCCGGCAAGACCCATGCAGGTCATGGCCTGGCCGCCGCAGGCGTGCACCAGTCGGCTGATTTCTGCCAGGCCGCGCGTCATGATAAGGGCGAGCGTGTTGTCGCCCGCGCCGGTACCGGCGGAGATACCGCACACGATGGCGATGACGTTTTTCATGGCGCCGCAAACCTCAACGCCGGTCATGTCCTGCGACAGGTAGATGCGGAAGGCCGTGGATAGGAGCAGGTCCTTAAAGGTCTCCCCTACCTGCGAGTCTTTGCTGGCGATGACGGCGGCGGAAAGTCCGCCGCGGCATATCTCCTCGGCATGGTTGGGACCCGAGAGCGCCGCCACACGTGCCTCGTTGCCGATCTCGCTGGCAATAACCTCGCTCATGAGCATGCCGGACTCGGGCTCGATGCCCTTGGTGAGGCACAGGACCGGCGTCTCGTCTGCGATGAACGGCGCCGCCTGGTGGCAGACGCCACGCAGGTGCTTCGAAGGCACGGCAAAGATGATCGAATCGGCACCGTCGAGCGCCTGGGCCAGGTCCGTCGTGGCGACAACGTTTTCCGGCAGCACGTAGTCCACCAGATAGCGCGGGTTGCGGTGCTCGCCGTTAATGCCGGCGGCCGTCTGCTCGCTGTGGGCCCACATGGTCACGCGCTCTGCTCGCGCGGCGGCAAGGCCGGCGACGGCGGTTCCCCAGGAGCCGGAGCCAATCAGCGCAACATTCATGACTCTCTCCTACTTATCGTCGGGCTCGGTGACGCGCTTGGTAAACGAGAGCTTGGATTCCTTACCCGTCATGAGCTTTTTGATGTTCGCGCGATGGGCCCACACCACGGTGATGCCGATCATCGCCATGCAAAACTTGAGGCCCAGGCTGCTGTACGGAAAGACCGCGCAGGCGGCGATGGGAAGACCGATGGCCGCGGCAAGCGAGCCCACCGACACATACTTGGTGATGGCGACGGCCACGATAAACATGCCCAGTAGCGAAAGTCCGATGGGCCAGTACCAGGCCAGTATGACGCCCAGCCCCACGGCAATGCCCTTGCCGCCACGGAAGTTGAGGTAGGGCGAGAATATGTGGCCCCACACGGCAGCCAGGCAAATGACGCCGAGCATCCAGTCGCCGGCGGCACCGGGAGCCATGATGCTCACCGGGAAGCCATAGCCCACGCTCGCGATGAGCGGACGCGCGATAAGGACGCAGATGGCGCCCTTCAAGCAGTCGAGCAGCAGCGTGAGCGCGGCGACCTTGGGGCCGGCTACGCGCAGGGCGTTGGTGGTGCCGATGTTGCCGGATCCCGCCTTGCGAATATCCGTGTGGTTGAACACGCGGCCCAGGATCAGGCCAAACGGAATCGCTCCGATAAAGAACGAGACCACGGCGCAGATGGCGGTCAGCAGAATCGGATTATGCATCCTTTTGCTCCTTCTTCCTAAAGAAGAGTCGAATGGGCGTGCCGGAAAAGTCGAAGGTCGAGCGCATACGGTTCTCCACGTAGCGCTGGTAGGTGTCGTTGACCAGGTCGCTGTGGTTGACGAAGAACGTAAACGTCGGCGGGTTGACGCCCGTCTGGGTCACGTAGTGCATGCGCAGGCGACGCTTGCCGTCCACCACGGTGTGGCCAAACTCGCGCAGGTCGGTGAGGAAGGTGTTGAGGCGCGAGGTGGTGATCTTTTGCGAGCGCGTCTTCTCGGCGGCGTCGACCATCGCCCAGATCTTCTCGACGCTACGGCCGGTCAGGGCCGAGATGCGCAGGTACTGGGCCCAGGGAGCCATGACGCCCAGACGGCGGTCGACGGTCTCCATGCAGGCCTCGCGTTTGCGGTCGTCGTCGAGCAGATCCCACTTGTTAAGCAGTACGACGATGGCGCAGCCGCGTTCGATGGCCAAGCCCATGACCTTCTGGTCCTGCTCGGTAACGCCCACGGAGGCGTCGACGACGAGCAGTGCCACGTCAGCACGGTCGATGGCGCGCAGGCCGCGGACCATGGAGTAGTACTCGATGTTCTCGTACACGGTGCTCTTCTTGCGAATACCCGCGGTGTCGACCATGCGGTAGTGCTTGCCGTTGCGCTCCACGACGGTGTCGATGGCGTCGCGCGTCGTGCCGGCAATGTTTGACACGATAGAGCGGTCGGCACCCAGGATGCGGTTGAACAACGAGGACTTACCGGCATTGGGGCGGCCGATGATGGCGACGTTCAGCGCGTCGGGGAACTCATCGGCGACCTCGTCCTCCTCCTCGGGCAACAGGGCAACGATGTCGTCGAGCAGGTCGCCCGTGCCGTGGCCGTGCAGGGCCGAGAGTGGCGTTGGCTCGCCGATGCCGAGCGAATAAAACTCCCAGATGCTGTCGTTTTCGCGATCGGGGTTGTCGAGCTTGTTCACCAGCAGAAAGACCGGCTTGTCGCAGCGCTTGAGCATGCGGGCGACCGACTCGTCCTCCTCGGTGACGCCGGTGCGGCCGTCGACCACAAACAGGATGACGGCGGCTTCCTCGGCGGCGGCGAGGGCCTGGTCGCGGATGGACGTGGCGAAGACGTCATCGCTCTTGAGCGGCTCGATGCCGCCCGTGTCGACGATGGTGAACTCGCGGCCGTTCCAATCGGCCGTGTGGTAGGAGCGGTCGCGCGTTACGCCGCGGGACTCATGGACGATGGCGTCCGAGGTCTGGGCCAGGCGGTTAACGAGCGTGGACTTGCCCACGTTGGGGCGTCCGACGACGGCGACGATAGGTTTCATCTGCACTCCTTTAATGGGTAGGGTCAGCGGAATTAGTAGAGCCTGCGGGCACAATGCCAAGGATATGCTCCAGGGTATCGAGCAGCTCATGCGGCATGGTCGATACCACATGAACCTCGGCGCCGCGAGCTTCAAGGCTTGCGAGTAAATCGTCACGATGATACTCGTCAAGCGTCATGCCGTCAGCGTTGAACATGACCTTAGGCACAAAGAGTATAACCCCCGAGAGGTCCTGCGGCAGCTGCTCCAGAATGTCGCAGGCGACGATGAGGCCGGTCACATCCACGTTGCCGCCAAAGTAGCGGTTTTCGATAGCGGTGACGGTGCCGGCAAGGCCCCGTGGCGACTCCACAAAGCGCGCCACGGTGTCGCGCGCGCTGGCGCCGGAGAGGCACAGGAGGCGCTGGTTGCGCCCGGCGATGCCAGCGCGGACGCGGGCCAGACGCTCGGCGTCGGCGGCAAGCACGTCGTCGGTCTCGTCCAAATAGGAGCGAATCATACCGATGCCGTCGTAATACTGCGGGTAGCCATCGTAAAAATCGGCCTGGGGTGGCTCGATGCCGGCGTCCAGATAGAACTCGTCGCTCATCTGGAAGGTGTGGCGGCCAAAGCGCTTGTAGGCACGATCCTGGAAGGGACGGATCATGGCAATGGTTTCGCGCGCGAGCTCAGGTTTGTCGCTGTATGACCAGGTAAAGCGCCTCTGATGCTTGGTAAAACCGAGCGGCACGATGCCCAGGCTCGTGATCTGCTCGTGCTCCTCGCAAAAGCGTAGGGTCTTTTGCAGCTCCTCGCCGTCGTTCATGCCGGGACACAGCACAATCTGCGCGTGGATCTCGATGCCGGCGGCCATGATGGCCTCGAGCACGTCCATGCCGCGCTGGGCGTTGCGGCCCATCATGCGGCGGCGGACGTCGGGGCTTACGGCATGGACCGACACGTTCATCGGACTCATGTTGCGGTCGATAACGTTTTGCACGTCCTCGTCGGAAAGGTTCGTGAGCGTGACAAAGTTGCCCTGCAAAAAGCTCAGGCGGTAGTCGTCATCGCGAATATACAGCGTGGAGCGGCCGCCCTTGGGCAGCATGGTCATAAAGCAGAACACGCAGGCGTTCACACAGGTACGCATGCCGTCAAAGATAGGGCCGTCGAACTCAAGGCCCCAGTCCTCGCCGGGAAAGCGGTCGAGCTCAACGGGGGTGACGCTGTTGTCGCGCGGGTCGAGAACCTCAAGTTCGACGGTGTCCTCGTCGGCCTCCCAGAGCCACACGATCATGTCGGTGAGTGCCTCACCGTTGACCGTGAGCACGCGCATGCCCGGCTCGATACCCACATCCCATGCGGGCGATTCGGGACGCACGTTCTTTACGAGCGCGCCCTCACCCGGCTCGGGGTCGCGGCTGCGCCCGTAATCGGCCACCTCGGCGGCGTATGCGGGTACGGTCTGGTCCATGATTAGCGACAAAGCTCCTTGATGCGCGCAACGGCGCGTTCGATGTGTTCTTGCGGAGTTGAGGCTCCGGCGGTGATGCCGATGCGGCGCGCGTTGGCAAACCATGCGGCCTCAAGCTCGGAGGCTTCCTCGATGTGATGGGTGTGCTCACAGACATCGGCACAAATCTGTGCCAGGCGGCGCGTATTGCCCGAATTTTTGCCGCCCACGACGACCATGCAGTCGCAGCGGTTGGCAAGGGTTGCGGCCGCCTGCTGGCGCTCGCTCGTGGCAGCGCAGATGGTGTTGATCACGCGTAGTTCCTGCACACGCGGAGTGATGGAGGCCACGACCTCGGCCAGGTTCTGCGCGGTTTGGGTGGTCTGCACAACCAGGCCCACCTTGCCCTTGAGCGGCAGCGCGTCCGCATCGGCGGCGCAACTCACGACCTGCGCGTCATCGCCGGCGTGGCCCAGGATGCCCTCGACCTCGGGGTGGCCCGGCTCGCCCACGACGATCACACGGTAGCCCTCGCGCACCAGGCGCTCGGCCGCCACATGGACCTTCTTCACGTAGGGGCAGGTGGCATCGACCACGGTAAGGTCGCGCTCGTGAGCGGCCTCGATGACCTGCGGCACCACGCCGTGCGCGCGAATGACCACGGTGCCCGACGCGGCGTCGTCCAAGGTGTCTGCCAGACCGACGCCTGCCTCGGCGAGCTCGCGCACCACGATGGGGTTATGGATGAGCGGGCCCAGGGTGTGGACCTGAGCGCTCTCCCCTGCCTGCGGCGCGGCGGCCAGTGCCATGTCGAGTGCACGCTGCACGCCGTAGCAGGTGCCGGCATGCGCTGCGATTTCGATGGTGGGGACGACCTCCTCAGCGGCGGTCGCGGCGGTATTCATGACGTTCTCGCCCATGGCTAGAACCTGCCGGGGTGCTCGGCGCACAGGTCGTCGCGCATGGCGTAGACGCGGCTCATGGCCTCGGACTCAAACCATGCCAGGCGCTCCTTGCGCTTGAGCTCAGCCGGTGCATCGGATAGCGAGATGGCCTTGCCGGCGCGGATCCAGCACTTTTTGGGGCGCATGAGCTTTTTGCCCGCAGGCGTGATATCGGACCAGCCACAGATGGCGAGCGGGTTGACGGGTGCCTTGCCCATCTGGGCAATGAGCGCAAAGCCACCGTGGACCTCGGGCTTGATCTCGCGCGAGCGGATGCGCGTGCCCTCGGGGAAGATCAGGACGTCCTCGCCGCGCTGCAGTGCATGCTGGGCGGCGCGCAGGCACTTCATGTCGGCGGTGCCGCGCTCGACGGGAATGCCGCCCACGCGGCTAAAGGCCCAGCGCACGATCTTGCTCTTGGCAAACTCGGACTTAAAGATGGGGCGAACGCGGCGGCCGCCAAAGAATAGCGCCGTCTCTACAGCCAGGAGCTCGGCCATCGAGGTATGGTTGCAGATGACCACGCTGCCGCGGCCTTCCTGGCGCTCAAACAGCAGGTCGCTGTCCTCGACCTTCCAACGCCACATGAGCTTGGAGAAGACCCACAGGATGCCCATGACCACGAAGACGGTGCCACGGATGAGCACGGGGAACTCGGCATAAGGCGCGTTGTAGTAATCCTCGGGCGTCTGCTTAAACAGGCGCATGAGCTACCTCCTTTGGTTGATGAGGTCCTCGATTATCGAGACGACCTCGTCGATGGTATGTGCGGTGGAGTCGATATGCACGGCGTCCTCGGCAGGCACGAGCGGCGCGACCTCACGGCTGCTGTCGAGCTTGTCGCGCTGCTTGAGGGCGTCGAGGGTCTCGTCGACCTCGGCCTCGAGCTGCTCTTCGGTGGGCGGCTGGGTGTCGTTTTGGTGGCGCTGCAGCACGCGGCGACGGGCGCGCTCGCGCGGGTCGGCGGTCAGAAAGACCTTGACCTGCGCGTTGGGGAACACGACGGTGCCGATGTCGCGACCCTCGGCCACGATGTCGCGGTCCTCGGCGGCGCGACGCTGATGGATGAGCATGGCGGCGCGTACGCCCGGGTAGGCTGAGACCTTGGAGACGTTGGCGTCCACCTGCGGGGTGCGAATGGCAGCCGAGGCATCCGCACCGTCGATGGTCAGGCGCGTGTCCTCGCCGGTGCCGTTGGTAAAGCGGATCTCGATTTGCTCAGCGAGGGCGTCGATGGCAGCCTCGTCGTTCAGGTCGATGCCGCGGTCGAGCGCGGCGAAGGTGACGGCGCGATACATGGCGCCCGTGTCGAGCTTGTTAAAGCCCAGCTGGCGGGCGATCTCCTTGGCGATGGTGGACTTGCCGGAACCGGCGGGGCCGTCGATGGCGACGATCATGCAATGCTTCCTTTCGGTGGTTGACGTGCTGGTATGGGACGCGGGCGCTGCGGCTTGGCGGATTGGCTAGCCCGTGTAGCGCTCGCGGTAGGTGTTGCGCTTGGGCGCGGAGCCGTGGCTGCCGTGGTGGCGCGTGCGAGTCGCGGGGTTGGCCGCCGGCGCAGCGCCGCGCTTGGAGCTGGCCTGCTTGGGCGGGATGCCGCCGGCCTTGAGGATCTGCACCTCGCGGTCGGTGAGCTCGCGCCACGAGCCCTTGGCCACGTCCTTGAGCTCCAGGCCGGCAAAGTTGCAGCGGTGCAGGCGGATCACCGGGTGGTGGATCTTGCTCAGCATGCGCTTGACCTGGTTCTTGCGCCCCTCGCGGATAATGACCTCCACGGCGGTTGTGCCGGGCTTCACACCCTGCGGAGCCACCGCCTCGGCCTCGCGCGCGGTAATGACGCGGCAGATTGCCGGCTGGCACAGGCCGTCGTCGAGCTCGATGCCGCGGCGCAGCGGCTCCAAGTCGCGATCGGTCAGGTGGCCGTCCACGAGTGCCTGGTAGGTCTTGTAGACGTGCTTGCTGGGGTGTAGAAGGTCCTGCGACAGGTCGCCGTCGGTGGTAAAGAGCAAAAGGCCCGTGGTGTCGCGGTCCAGGCGACCCACCGGGAAGAGCCCCGGAAAGCGGTCGCGCGGGACCAGGTCGGCCACGCAGGGGCGCTCCTGCGGATCGCTCATGGTGGTGAGATAGCCGGTCGGCTTGTAGAGCATCAGGTACACGGCGCCCTGGTTGAGCTTGACGGGCATGCCGTCAACCTCGATATGGTCGCGGTCCACATCGACCTTGGTGCCCAGTTCGGTCGCGACCTGGCCGTTGACAGTCACGCGGCCGGCGGTCATCAGGTCCTCCGAGCCGCGGCGGCTCGCCACGCCCGCGCGCGCCAAAAAGCGCTGCAGGCGCATGGTGTGCGGGTAGACGGGCTGAGGGTCGGTCGCGGGCGCGTCCGTGGCACCGGCGGCGCGCGTCTCCCCTGCTTCGCTAGTCCTCGTCATGCATATCCTCCGCAGCGTCGTCGACGGCAAGTGTTTCCTCGCCACCGACTGCCTCGACATCCTCAACATCGGTATCCAGCAGCTCGCGCTCTTCGTCCAGGTCCTCGACCTGCTCCTCGAGCGTAGACTGAATGCTGCGGCCGCTCAGGCGCTCGCGGATAAACTGGCGCGACTGCTCGTCGGGGGCAAACTGCTCCAGATCGGGAAGGTCGCGGGTGGAGCGCAGACCGAACTTCTCCAAAAAGGCGTTGGTCGTGCCGTAAATGATGGCCTGACCGCGCTGGGGGTCGCGGCCGAGCTCGCGCACCAGACCCTTGTCAACGAGCGACGCGATGACGCCGTCGGAGTTGACGCCGCGGATGCCCTTGACCACCTCGCGCGTGACGGGCTGGTGGTAGGCGATCACGGCCAGGGTCTCGAGCGCCGCCTGCGACAGCTTTTGCGTGTCCCAGCTCAGCACATAGGACTCGACCACATCGTGGTAGGCGGGATGCGTAAACAGGCGCCAGCCGCCGGCGACCTCGCGCAGCTGAAAGCCGCGGTTGGCCTCCTCGTACTCAACTTTGAGCTCGGCCAAAAGCGACGCGCACTCGCCCGGGGCGATATCCAGCGCATCTGCCAGCGCGGGCGCGCTCACCGGATCGCTCGAAACCAGCAACAGCGCCTCGAGGGCGCCCTTGAGGCTGTTTGCCTCTAGCGTGGAAAGGGTTGACATGGTAGCCGCTCCTATTCGGTGAGCTCGGGGCCCTCGCCGGGCACGTAGGCCTCGGCGCCCTCGACGCGGTTGATACGGATGGTTCCAAAGATCTCGTCCTGGCTCAGGGTGAGCGAGCCGCGCTTGGCGAGTTCGAGCATGGCCAGGAAGGTGACGACGAGCTGCTCGGTGGTGGCGTCGCCGTCCAACAGCTCGCGGAAGGTGCAGGTTTGGTGCGCCATGGTAAAGCGGTCGACCGAGGCCACCGTCAAGTCGAGCGGCACGCGATGCGGCGCCACGTGCTCGGCCTCCAGCAGGAAGGTCTGGCACTTGCCGTCCAGGTCGGCGCAGATGACGGCGAGGCCGCGCAGGGTAATACCGGCCAGGTAGTCGGGCATAAGGCCCAAAAACTCGGGGTCGGGGCCGGCCACGCGCGGATGCATGCGGCTTTCGGCCTGCATGCGCGCGCCAAGAGCCGCCGCCGCACCCTTAAACTGCTTGTAGGCGATCAGGCGCTGGATCAGGACCTCGCGCAGGGCGTCGCCGTCGAGTGCGCTGAGTTCTTCGAGGTCTTCGTCAATCTCGTCATCGTCGTCGGCTTTGCTGGGGGCCTCCTGGGGCACCAGCGAGGCGGCCTTGATGTCCAAAAGGGTTGCCGCGACCAGTAAAAAGTCGCTCGCCACGTCCAGGTCCAGCGCCTCAATACGCTCGACCTCGGCCAGGTACTGCTCGGCCACCTCGCTGATCGAGATGGCGCCGATATCAACTTTTTGGCGGGTTACCAGCTGCAGCAGCAGGTCGAACGGTCCGCTGTAGACCTGCGTCGACACGCGATACGACATCTTCGACCTCCTTTGACGGCGCCTTCGCGGCGCGGTTTGGGTGCATGTTGCGACCGTTTTGCACGGCCGACCTGTAAGTTTACCCTAGATGCCGGCGATTGCGAAGTTAAGCAGCTGCCCAGCGAGCGGATACACGGTAACGTCGAAATATCGTCCGATCACATCGATGCCGGTCCACATGGGCAGCAGATACAGCACCAGGATGAGTATGGGCATGGCGTATTGCTGCAGTTGGTAGTAGTTGGTGAGCGCCTTGCCTTTGAGGAACGGCACGATGATAGACGAGCCGTCAAGCGGCGGAATCGGGATGAGGTTAAAGAACGCGAGCGACAGGTTGACCACGATAAAGGTGGCGCCAAAGTTCATGATTTGGGACGCTACGGCAAAGGACATGCTGGTGTAGAGGTTGCCGTATGCTGCGTGCATGATGGCGGCCGCAAGGCATGCCAGTGCGATGTTCGAGGCGGGGCCTGCCGCGCTCACCAAGACCTCGTCGCGCTTGGGATGCTTAAGGTTGTTGAGGTACACGGGCACCGGCTTGGCAAAGGCAAACACCGGGCCGCCGGCGGCGAGCATGAGCAGCGGCAGGAGGACGGTGCCAAACGGGTCAATATGGTTGAGCGGGTTGAGCGAGACGCGGCCGCGCGAACGGGCCGTTTTGTCGCCAAGCGCCCAGGCTGCGGCGGCGTGTGCGCTCTCGTGGATCACGATGCCCACGATGACGGCGACGGCGCTGGCAAGCAGGTTCATGAGGTAGCTACTGGACATGGCACTCCCCTAGCGGACGCGGCGCGAGGCGCGCGTGAGCAGGTAGTCGGCCACAAACAGGATGACGGCCACGATGGCGTAATCCAGGCGGAACACACCGCCAAAGGGCGATGTGATGACGCCGTAGCCGGCGATGGCGCTCGGCAGCGCGCGCGAAAGCTCTACGACAAAGCCCACAATCTGCAGCTTGGCGGAGAGGCCGCTAAAGCACAGCAGCACGGTCATCGCGCTCATAAAGATGCCGCAGATGCGGCACGCGATGGCGATGATGCTCATCGCCACGGCAGCGGCCTTACGAGAGTTCACGCGCGGTCTCCTCTTCGATTTGGGTGGAAAGCTCCAGCCATTCGTCCTCGAGCTTGGGCAGCTCTTGCTTAAGCCCGTTATATTCCCCCAGCGCGGCGTTGAACTTATCCTGATCGGCATAAAGCTCTTCGCTCGCCATCAATTCCATAAGCTCGTCATAGCGGGCTCGCTTCTTGTCGAGCTCGGCCTCGATCTTCTTGAGCTGGTTGCGCACGCCCTTGAGCTTTTTGTTGAGCGCGGCGCGGGCCTGGGCCTCGGCGCGCTTTTGCTCCTTGGTCTTTTTGCCCTCGGCCGGCTTAGGCGCTGCGGCGGGGGTATCGGCCTGGGCGGCGCTGGCTTTGGTGGGCTTGGCTGCGGAAGGTGTGCTCTCCCCTGCCGCCTCGGCGGCGCGGGCCGCGAGGTCCTCGCGCTTGTAGAGGTAGTAGTCGTAGTCGCCGTCATAGACCGTGACCTTGCCATCGCGGATATCGATCACGCGGTTGGCCACGGCTCGCACCAGGTGCTCGTCGTGGCTAATCAGCACGATGGTGCCGGGGAAGTTTTGCAGGGCGTTCTCGAGCATGTCCACCGAGTCGATGTCCAGATGGTTGGTGGGCTCGTCCAGGCACAGAAGTGCCTCGGGGGCCACGAGCATCTTAGCCAGGGCCAGACGCGCCTTTTCACCGCCGGAAAGAACGCGTACCTGCTTTTCGATAGAATCGTTGTCGCTAAACAGGAAGGCGCCCAGCAGGCTGCGCTGCTGCGGCACGGTCCACTTGGGCGTGACGGTGTCGATTTCTTGCAGGACGGTGTTGGACTCGGTCATGCCCTCGAGCGCGTGCTGGGCGTAATAGGCCACGCCCACGTTGGTACCCAGGTCGCGCGTGCCGGTAGTGGGCGGCTCCAGGCCGGCGATGATCTTCATGAGGGTGGACTTGCCGGCGCCGTTGGGGCCGACGAGCGCCACATGCTCGCCGCGATAAAGTTTGAGGTCGATATCGCTATAGATGTGCTTGTTGCCGTAGGACTTGGACACGCACTCCAGGCCCACGACCATGTCGCCGGAGCGCGGCGGGTCGGGGAACTTAAAGTCGATGTGCTTGTGGCCTTCGGGCAGGATGACGAGCTCCTTTTTGATCTGCTCGATCTTGCGGATGCGCTCCTGCGCCTGGGCGGCTTTGGTGGGCTTGTAGCGGAACTTGTCGACGAAAACCTGCATGTGGGCGATGTCGCGCTCCTGGGCGGCACGCTTGGCGCGCATCTGCTCCAGGTTGTCCTCGCGCTGCTTGAGGTAGCTGCTGTAGTTGCCGGTGTAGGTGGTCACGCGGCGGTTCTCGAGCGCGGCGACGTGGTCGACGCAGGCGTCCATAAAGGCGCGGTCGTGGCTGACGATGAGCACGGCGCCGTCGTAGTTGGCGATAAAGCCGCGCAACCACTGGACGCTTTCGAGGTCCAGGTGGTTGGTGGGCTCGTCCAGAAGCAGCAGGTCGGGATGGCGCAGGAAGAGCTTGGCCAGCGCGATGCGCATCTGCCAGCCGCCCGAGAACTCGGAACACGGGCGCTCAAAGTCGGTGACCTTAAAGCCCAGACCGGACAGGATCTTACGGGCATTGCTTTCGAGCTCGTAGCCGCCCAGATGCTCAAAGCGGTCCTGGACCTGGCCGTACTCGTTAAGGAGCGCGTCGACGTCCTTGCCCTGCTCAGAGAGCTCGGTGATCTGGGCTTGCAGCTCGTTGGCGCGCTCGCCCATGCGGCGGATTTCCTTGGCGGCGGCCATGACCTCGGCGAGGATGGTCGTATCCTTGTGCTCCAGGTTGGTTTCCTGCTCAAGGTAGCCCACCTGACAGTCCTTGGAGTACTGGACCTGGCCGGCGTCGGGGCTGTCGATACCCATGATGATTTTGAGCATGGTGGTTTTGCCGGCGCCGTTGGGTCCCACGAGCGCAAAGCGTTCGCCGGGGTTGATCTGAAAGGACGCGCCGCTAAAGAGGACGCGCGCGCCGAAGCTTTTTTCGATCTTGTCGACCAGGAGGATCATGGTGCCGCCTTTGACCTTGTGTGCCTATATGAAAAAAGGCCCCAACTTGCGTTGGAGCCTCATTCAGTGCTCGGGTGGAGACGAGGGGGATCGAACCCCTGACCTCTTGACTGCCAGTCAAGCGCTCTCCCAGCTGAGCTACGCCCCCGTGCGAAGAAGTACTATACGGGAACTCCCCCGCCGATGCAAGGACAATTTCGGAAAAACTTTCGGCTGCGGGGCCGGGGATGCGGGACGGGCTCGGGAGCGAGGGGCCCGCGGTGCCCGATCCGGCCCGCGGGGCGCGCCCCGCGGGCGGCGGCGTGGCCGCCGCCCCCTCTCCGGCGCCCTTGGGACATCTCGAGTCCCGCCGGCCGCCGTTTTTTCGCTTCCGCGGCGCGGGCCGCCATCCGCCCAACGGCCATCCTGCCGGCACCAGGCCCATTATCGGGACCAATCGCGCTCCCGCCCACCCGGCGATCTCAAAACCATGCCGGTTTACGGGGCCAGGCCGGGAACCCTCGGGCATGCCGTAATCGGTAAAATCAAAACCGCAGGTAGAAGACTTGCGAATTTCGTGAGATGCAGGGTATGGACGGCCGGTCCGGGTCCAGCCCCGTAATCCGGCATGGATTTGAAATGGCACCAGTTCGCCGATGGTTAACTCTATTTGCAGTCTTGGGATAATGGCTTGAACAATTCCCATCCAGTGATATTTCTTGTGATGCATCTTGATTGTCAGGGAATACCGGGTGTTAAAAACATGGCTTGATCGTACGTTGTGCGACATGCTTGTGCATGGTAGTATTTCAAATCGTGATTTAACCCGATGGGAAATGAATTTCCATTGTTGAAATTATTATCACAGTACATAAGGGCTCTTGGCGCAACGGTTAGCGCAGGGGACTCATAATCCCTGGGTTCTGGGTTCGAATCCCGGAGGGCCCACCAGAGTATTTCGAGGCCGGGCAACACGCCTGGCCTCTTTACATTGCGTTGACGCCTTATTTTGGCCTGCAATGGCGTAGGGCGTTAATTTCATTCATATTTGCAATTTAGAATGGATTTACTTCAACAGCCACTAAGTAAAGATAAACTGCAGGACGATTGATATGAAAAAAGGCCCCAACTTGCGTTGGAGCCTCATTCAATGCTCGGGTGGAGACGAGGGGGATCGAACCCCTGACCTCTTGACTGCCAGTCAAGCGCTCTCCCAGCTGAGCTACGCCCCCGTGCGAAGAAGTACTATACGGGAACTCCCCCGCCGATGCAAGGACAATTTCGGAAAAACTTTCGGCTGCGGGGCCGGGGATGCGGGACGGGCTCGGGAGCGAGGGGCCCGCGGTGCCCGATCCGGCCCGCGGGGCGCGCCCCGCGGGCGGCGGCGTGGCCGCCGCCCCCTCTCCGGCGCCCTTGGGACATCTCGAGTCCCGCCGGCCGCCGTTTTTTCGCTTCCGCGGCGCGGGCCGCCATCCGCCCAACGGCCATCCTGCCGGCACCAGGCCCATTATCGGGACCAATCGCGCTCCCGCCCACCCGGCGATCTCAAAACCATGCCGGTTTACGGGGCCAGGCCGGGAACCCTCGGGCATGCCGTAATCGGTAAAATCAAAACCGCAGGTAGACGACTTGCGAATTTCGTGAGATGCAGGGCATGGACGGCCGGTCCGGGTCCAGCCCCGTAATCCGGCATGGTTTTGAAATGGCACCAGTTCACTGGCAGGCAAACAAGGTTGTTCTAGTATCTCGTTGCCGGCTAATTCCCGATTTCCAACCAGTTGCACAAAACATTTGCTCGCAGTCGCGTCTCGGCGCGCTTCATCGCCTCGGATTTGGCTTTATATCGAATCCTCAAACGACTGCAGACGCTTTTGACTATGGTGTCTAGCTGCTTTTTGTCGTTAAGCATATCGTGGGTTACCAGGAACACGTCGAAACCCATGCTCTGGAGCGCAGTCATACGTTCCGCATCGTGGTCAAGTACCGCGCCTGATCCATGGATGACTTCACCTTGAATCTCGATAATTACTGCCTTCATTAGCATTGGGTTTACAATCACGATGTCGCCGTAGCAGACCTTTTGACCTGCGATGCTTTGGGCTGCCTCGGATAGAGGGGTTAAATCGTTGAGGTATACGTATCTGAAACCTGAACCACCTAGACGTCGAGAACGACTTAGGAGCAGGACTCCCGCGACCTCGAGTGGAGATGCAGCAATGCCGATAACCTGTTGAGCGGCATCATAAAACTGCTTTCCCCACATTTGACTTTTGACCTTATCGGCGAATCGATGCAGGTCGCTCAGTTCGATAAGCGGCTTTCTCATCCAAAGAGAAGTACCTTTGAGTTTCGTAACCTCTCTTCCATCCTCACGCTTGTTCGATTGGCCTTCATTATCTGGGACCTTAACGGTTGCGTGGGCATAAACTCGTTTCCAAGGAACCTCGTCTTCGCCCTCTCCAAGTTCGAACAGATTCTGCGTGCAGGAATTGCGATTCTCCTCTTCTGCAATTTTTAGCTGCATTTCGGCAGCGGGGGTTGGCTCGAAAACAGAAAACCAGCCGCATAGTTCGTACATAGCCAGCACGAGATCTATTTGAGACACAAAGCGTGTCATAGTAAATAACGTGTTAAGCGGATTGGTGACACTAAAGCCTAAATGAGTGTCGATTGTTGTGCCGGCATCCGATGCCCCTTCCCAACGAATAGTGGAGCGCAATCCCGAGTGGTGATTACAAGAACCTGGCGAAGCTACAGCGATAATCGGGGTCTTGAGGACGTCGGTTACGAAAGGGGCTTGGGATAGAGCTCGCCATCCGTCTTCGGAGTTGGGCAGGCGCGGGTAGAGATCGCGCACCTGCGGCGGGCAGCGCCAGTAGCGAAATGCTGTGTTTGCGCAGACGATTTCGTCCATTTGCGTCTCCCCTGGTTTCGGCCGCGGGCCGTGTGGATCACGGGCATGGCCGATAATCTACTGGGCCATCATGCGGGTAAGTACCGGAAGCAAACCAATAGCTTGACGAGTTCTGCCGAAGATCCCTCGTGCAATACAATTCCGCTGGAAGGAGCTCTGGGCGTGTGGTCCCTGTCTCCACATTTGCGCGCGGATCACATGGGGAATTCAATGAAAATACGCATGCGTTTTATACAAAAGATGCAATGGCGTCGGTAAATAGGGCGCGATATATAATGACGCCTTATACGACTAGGATCCGATTTTGGTGTCACCCTTGGTGTCAAAAAGAAAAAGGCCAGAGGCTTAACACCTCTGACCTGTGCTTTTGATGGTGGGCGATACAAGATTCGAACTTGTGACCCCATCCGTGTGAAGGATATGCTCTACCCCTGAGCCAATCGCCCGTCGCCTTTCGGCAAAAGAGATACTAACATAGCCGCGCGCGGTTTACCAAGAACTTTTTGCCCTCGATTTTAAATTCGTGGGCGCCAGCCAAACCAAAGCAACCAAGGTAACCGGCAAACCCGCAGCTAAACCACCATTTATCGCTTAATCCAGGATGTCTCGGGGCGGCAGATAAGTCGCGCGTTGTTGTAAGACATGTCGAGCTTGAGACAGGTGCGCGCGGCGTAAAGGCCGTCCTCGCGCTGGATGGTCAGCGCCAGCTCGGGCTTGTCGCCGGTCTGGCACAGCGGCAGGAGCAGCTGAATCCGGCCGCCGTAAAACTGAGGCACGGCGAGCGTGTAGCTAGCTGCGGCGCGGTCTGGTCCGCGTCGCGCTCGGTTAGGAACACCGCGCGGCTAAAAGAAAACGAAAGGTAGTTTTTGAGGATGCGGTTACTGGGCCCCAGTCCTCGGGGTCGGCGAGGTCAACCAGGCGGTCGTAGCAGGGCTCGGGATAAAACGCAAAGTCGTAGGCATTGCTGCACAGGGTGCTAGGGCATGCTTTCAGGATAATTCCTGCAACAATGCTCATGTACGGTAAAGAAGCAAGCAACCGAAAACAATAGATAGACCGCCAGCACTACACTATTCCGAACCAAAGACCAAAAGATAAGCATTTTGAGAAAATCTAAACTTTTGGATTTTCCTACAATGCCGACTACGGCGGAATCCCTCCCACTCCTTATATATTTCTTTCTGTATACATTGAATTTGTATTTAGTAAAATGCAGACAACACCACGGATCGGCTTTTGGTTGGACAATTCCAACCAAACACCACAGCAGACAGCAGAAAACATTCTGAACGCTAGGAAGCCGGTATGATTGTTACATATAAGGGGAAGAAAAATTTCTTTTAGGTACTTGCTTTCCTAAAACTGATGTGATAAAAACTGATGTGATACAATGATTTAATCCAGAAAAGGAGTAAAAAATATGCGGCAAGGTATTCTTAAATAAAACTATAATCAAATAGTGGGAACAAAGGATTATGATAGCTCCTTTTGTAGGGGCTTAGTTTTTTGTACCCAATTTAAGAATACTTTTGCCTTATCAATTTTGACATATCCCCAAAAACAGCACTCACAAACAGGTGTATGCTGTATATGTGTATGTCCGCAGATTATCATCCCCAGCGGTAAAAGTATTTTACTGCTGGGGATTTTTATGCCCTTTGGGGCTGTAAAGGGAGGACAATCACATGAAAATAATCAATATTGGAATTCTTGCCCATGTAGACGCTGGAAAGACGACCTTGACGGAGAGCCTGCTATATGCCAGCGGAGCCATTTCAGAACCGGGGAGCGTCGAAAAAGGGACAACGAGGACGGACACCATGCTTTTGGAGCGGCAGCGTGGGATTACCATTCAAGCGGCAGTCACTTCCTTCCAGTGGCACAGATGTAAAGTCAACATTGTGGATACGCCCGGCCACATGGATTTTTTGGCGGAGGTGTACCGCTCTTTGGCTGTTTTAGATGGGGCCATCTTGGTGATCTCCGCTAAAGATGGTGTGCAGGCCCAGACCCGTATTCTGTTCCATGCCCTGCGGAAAATGGACATTCCCACCGTTATCTTTATCAATAAGATCGACCAGGCTGGCGTTGATTTGCAGGGCGTGTATCAGTCTGTTCGGGATAAGCTCTCCGCCGATATTATCATCAAGCAGACGGTGTCGCTGTCCCCGGAAATAGTCCTGGAGGAAAATACCGACATAGAAGCATGGGATGCGGTCATCGAAAATAACGATAAATTATTGGAAAAGTATATCGCAGGAGAACCGATCAGCCGGGAAGAACTTGCGCGGGAGGAACAGCGGCGGGTTCAAGACGCCTCCCTGTTCCCGGTCTATCATGGCAGCGCCAAAAAGGGCCTTGGCATTCAACCGTTGATGGATGCGGTGACAGGGCTGTTCCAACCGATTGGGGAACAGGGGAGCGACGCCCTATGCGGCAGCGTTTTCAAGGTGGAGTATACAGATTGTGGCCAGCGGCTCATCTATTTGCGGCTATACAGCGGAACGCTGCGCCTGCGGGATACGGTGGCTCTGGCCGGGAGAGAAAAGCTGAAAATCACAGAGATGCGTATTCCATCCAAAGGGGAGATTGTTCGGACAGACACCGCTTATCCGGGTGAAATTGTTATCCTTCCCAGCGACAGCGTGGGATTAAACGACGTATTGGGGGACGACACCCGGCTTCCTCGTGAAAGGTGGCGTGATGCCCCCCTCCCCATGCTGCGGACGACGATTGCGCCGAAAACGGCAGCGCAAAGAGAACGGCTGCTGGACGCTCTTACTCAAATTGCGGATACTGACCCGCTTTTGCGCTACGAGGTGGATTCCATCACCCACGAGATCATTCTTTCTTTTTTAGGCCGGGTGCAGTTGGAGGTTGTTTCCGCTTTGCTGGCGGAAAAGTACAAGATTGAAACAGCGGTGAAGGAACCCTCCGTCATTTATATGGAGCGGCCGCTCAAAGCAGCCAGCCACACCATCCATATCGAGGTGCCGCCCAACCCGTTTTGGGCATCCATCGGACTGTCTGTTACACCACTCCCGCTTGGCTCCGGTGTACAATACGAGAGCCGGGTTTCGCTGGGATACTTGAACCAGAGTTTTCAAAACGCTGTCAGGGATGGTATCCGTTACGGGCTGGAGCAGGGCTTGTTCGGCTGGAACGTAACGGACTGTAAGATTTGCTTTGAATACGGGCTTTATTACAGTCCGGTCAGCACGCCGGCGGACTTCCGCTCATTGGCCCCGATTGTATTGGAACAGGCATTGAAGGAATCGGGGACGCAGCTGCTGGAACCTTATCTCTCCTTCACCCTCTATGCGCCCCAGGAATACCTTTCCAGGGCTTATCATGATGCACCGAAATACTGTGCCACCATCGAAACGGCCCAGGTAAAAAAGGATGAAGTTGTCATTACTGGCGAGATTCCCGCCCGCTGTATACAGGCATACCGTACTGATCTGGCCTTTTACACCAACGGGCGGAGCGTATGCCTTACAGAGCTGAAAGGATATCAGGCCGCTGTCGGTCAGCCGGTCATCCAGCCCCGCCGTCCAAACAGCCGCCTGGACAAGGTGCGCCATATGTTTCAGAAGGTAATGTAAAGATACATAATCGTCAAGACGGCAACAATCAGAAGTTATGGAGGGTAACATCGGCCCGGACAATATCTAGCCACGGATATGTTGCTAGGGATCGGTTTGGGCTTGACGGTTCGATTTTCTCTTCGCCTCCGGAAATCGAGCGCTTTAGCAGCGAATCGCGGCGCAAAGGAGCGCTATGCCGAGAAAGATTAGCGTTAGGGATGCGGCGATCCAGCAGTTATCACCGGCCTTGGGGAGCGAGGCGGTCGTCGCGGTGGCGGCCTTGGGCCTAGAGGCCTTGGCGGCCGTGGTATTGGTCACTGCGGTGGTGGTCACCATCTTAGTCGCGGACGCGGGCTTTTGTGTGGGATTCGTCGAGGGATCCGCAGCTGGCTCGCCGGTAGCGGGGTCGGTGCCAGGGGCGGACGGAACATCGCCCGGCACGTCGGGCCCGCCGGTCTCCCCCGCCGGCGCCGTGGCATCCACGGGCTCGATCGTCACATGCGCTGCCACGAACCCGTCGGCACCCACCACGCCGCCCGTGCCAAAGGTCCCACCCGCAGGCGCAACAAAGCGCGCGGATGCAAGCGACCCGCCCAGGCAGGCGACGCCGCCTTCGGCGCCCGACGCATCCAGCCAGGACGCATCGACGAAAAGCTGCCCGGCCGCGCCGCCCAGCAAACACACGCCATAGGCGCGCACGCCCGCCCCGGAGCCCGCGCCCGCGGCGACAACGCGCCCATCGCCGCGAACGGCAAGACTGTCCGCGAACACGCCGGCCACCCACGCATCCGCGATGCCGGCGCCGTTGGCCCGCGTGTCGACCTTGCAGCCGTCCACCGCGAGCGTTCCCGAGACGTAGATTCCGCACTGCGAGCCCGTGGCCACCAGCGACCCGGTGCCGCAGAGCGTCAGATCGCCCCACACCTCCATGCCGCAACGCGAGATGTCCACGTCGGGCGCGCTCGTCTCGACAACAGTGTTCTGCCCGGCCAGCGTCACCACCAGATCGCCGTCGGCGCCGATGGCCTCGCCCGTGTAGCCGTTAAGCTCTAGGTGGTCGGCATCGGTCCAAGCCCATCCGGGGCCCGACACGCCCGGCTCGTAGTACGTGGCGCCCGCGATGAACAGGCTCTCCGCGCCCGCGGCATAAGAAGGCCCGCCCAGCAAAACGCATAGGCAGGCCATGGCAGTAAACAGAATGAAGTGACGGCTGGTGTGGAACGCGGCAGCAAACATAACCGCTCCGATCTTCGCAAGAGCCAATGGAAGCTGCACCAGAAAACTACCTGGTAGCAGCAGTTATTAGTGTAGCGAGATCAGATATCGGGCGAAGAAGGAAACCTGTGATCGGCTCCCAAAATTAGGCGTAAATCGTTTTGCCAGTCGGTGAAAGGCATTCGTGCCGAAAATGTTGGTGTAGGGGCGACCCCCTAGCGTCTATTAAACAAAGAGCGGTCACCAGTCCATTACCTCTATCCTCGCTTATTGTGCGCTATCCAATCGTCAGCGTAATAAAGACCTCCTCATTTCCCAACTCAAAGAGATCCTGAGATAGTTCTTGAGAAGTCTTCGTTCCAAAGCACCCCCGAGTCAAATAGGGAACCGAACAACCGCGCACCCGTTGCAAATCTTCAGCAAGCTCCGTTCTCCTAGTCAAATGAGCGATATCAGTTAGATCGCCAAGCTTAAGAATTAGAGGCTCATATGAGCGTTCATTCCTATTAACGGCGATACGCCATTCAGCTTGGTTTGCATAACGAACATTCTTTACAAACACTCCTGCATTAAAATGTGGAATCCTATTTGGAAAAACCATATAAGCAGGTAATGGATTATGAGATTTTAAATCCATTGTTGATTTAACAACTTCAGAGGGATTCAACTGAACGCTATCTCTATATTCAACCGGAGCAGCTACAAAGTCATAACCCAATTGCAGAACGGCTGTCCTAAGCCTAGATATAAGTTCACAGGGATTGTCAATAACAACAATCCATGAACCAAGGTCAAGGCCCGGATCGGGCAATTCAACTAAGTCGACTCTCGTATCTACTTGCTTAATGAGGACACACGAAAAGCAGCACACATTACAGTAGCCTGCGCCTCTCGGTATTGCATACGATTCTTTTGCAAGGATACCGAGTAAATCTTCAGGAAAGCCCCGCATGAGGAAGCCTGTCGGACTGGATCAAGAGGCCCGACGCAGTCGATTGCAGCACGGGCGATGTCCCGTTCTTGATGCTCAAGGCTAAATGCAGGGAAAATGGAGTTCGTTGCTTAACGTGCTATATACAACGCATCGCTCACCAGCTGCAAAAGGAATCAGTCTTATACCAAAAGAGGTCATATCGGCGTTAGCCGATATGACCTCTTTCTTGACAATGCGACTCATAGATAAGGCTAAAAATCGCGGTCGGGAATCCTCTCCCCTAGTCCCGCTTAAACAGATCCCTCGTGTACACCTTGTCCGCCACGTCCGCGAGCTCGTCGCTCCAGCGGTTGGCGACGATCACGTCGCAGCCGGCCTTGAAGGCCTCCAGGTCGTGCGTGACCTCGGAGCCGAAGAACTCCGGCGCGTCCAGCGTGGGCTCGTAGACCACCACGGGCACGCCCTTGGCCTTCACGCGCTTCATGACGCCCTGGATGGAGCTCGCGCGGAAGTTGTCGGAGTTCGACTTCATCGTCAGGCGGTAGACGCCCACGACCGGCTTCGGCTTGCCCTCATACACGCGGTCCCACACCATCTGCAGCACTTCGTCTGCCACGAAGTCCTTGCGGGTGCGGTTGGCCTCCACGATGGCCTCGATCAAGTTCTGCGGAACGTCCTTGTAGTTCGCCAGCAACTGCTTGGTGTCCTTGGGCAGGCAGTAGCCGCCGTAACCGAAGCTGGGGTTGTTGTAGTGGCTGCCGATGCGCGGCTCCAGGCACACGCCGTCGATGACGTCGCGGGTGTTGAGGCCGCGGACCTCGCAGTAGGTGTCGAGCTCGTTGAAGTAGGCCACGCGCAGCGCCAGGTAGGTGTTGGCGAAGAGCTTCACGGCCTCGGCCTCGGTGGTGCCCAGTACGAGCTCGGGGATGCCCACGGTACCGTCGGCGTTCACGCGCTCCAGCTCAGCGGGATCGGCACCCTGCGCAAGCAGGCGGGCGAACTTCTCCGCCGCGGCGACGGCGTCGGCGTCCTCCTTCGGCGCGCCCACCACGATGCGGCTGGGGTGCAGGTTGTCGTAGAGCGCCCTGCTCTCGCGCAGGAACTCGGGGCTGAAGAAGATCTTGCTGTCGCCCAGCCTCTCCCGCAGGCCCGCGGTGTAGCCGACGGGGATGGTCGACTTGATGACGATCCAGGCATCCGGGTTCACTGAGCGCACGGCGGCGATGGCGGCCTCGACGGAGCTCGTGTCGAAGAAGTTCCTATCGCTGTCGTAGTTGGTAGGCGTGGCGATGACGGCGTAGTCGGCGCCCGTATATGCCTCGGCCACGTCGACGGTGGCATGCAGGTCGAGCTCGCGCTCCCCCGCCTTGGACTCCGCCAGGAATCGCTCAATCTCGTCGTCCTGGATGGGCGACTCGTAGTTGTTGATCTTCTCGACCTTCTCGGACACGATGTCCAGCGCGTGCACCTCGTTGTGCTGCGAGAGCAGGACGGCGAGGGACAGGCCAACGTAGCCGGTACCGGCAACAGCGATCTTCATGTCATTCTCCAATTGTCAAAGAACAGTATTCAGCATGAAAAATGACCCTGCTACAGGGCCATGATTTGCTAAATGTTGTAGTAGCGCTTATACCACTTGGCAAAGGCCCTCAGGCCGTCCTCGAGCGGCGTCGCGGGCTTGTAGCCCAGGTCGCGCTGGAGCGCCGTGGTGTCGGCGTAGGTGACGGGAACGTCACCGGGCTGCATCGGCACGAGCTGCTTGTGGGCCTCAAAGTCGTAATCGGTGGGAAGCACGCCCTCCTCCACCAGCACGCGCTGCAGCGTGTCGACGAAGTCGAGCAGGTTCTCGGGATGAGAATTGCCGATGTTGTAGACGCGGTGCGCGGCGAGCGGCAGCCCGTCCTCGCCCATCTTCACCTCGGGCGCGGCGTCCACGACGCGCCTGACGCCCTCGACGATGTCGTCGACGTAGGTGAAGTCGCGGCGGCAGTCGCCCATGTTGAAGATCTTGATGGTCTCGCCGCGGCGTAGCTTCTCGGTGAAGCCGAAGTAGGCCATGTCGGGCCTTCCCATGGGGCCGTACACCGTGAAGAAACGCAGGC
Source organism: Collinsella sp. HCP3S3_D1 (assembly GCF_052064015.1). Lineage (NCBI taxonomy): Bacteria > Bacillati > Actinomycetota > Coriobacteriia > Coriobacteriales > Coriobacteriaceae > Collinsella > Collinsella sp. HCP3S3_D1. The sequence continues at coordinate 43,861 of NZ_JBQHWK010000008.1, read as the reverse complement.
CGGTCGCTGGAATGGAGTAGAGCTTGGAGTAGGCGGCGGCCATGAGCTCGTTGGACTTTTTGGTGGCAGCGTAGAGCGAGACCGGCGAGTCGACGCGGTCCTCCTCGGAGAACGGCACCTTCTTGTTGCCGCCGTAGACCGAGCTGGAGCTGGCGTAGACGAGGTGCTTGACCGGGTGGTGGCGGCAGGCCTCGAGCACATTGAAGAAGCCCACGAGGTTGCTCTCCAGGTATGCGCGCGGGTTCTCGATGGAGTAGCGCACGCCCGCCTGGGCGGCGAGGTTCACCACGACGTCAAAGCAGTTCTCGGCGAACAGGCGCTCGATGAGGGCGGCGTCGCAAAGGTCGCCGCGCACGAAGGCGAAGCGGCCGTCCGTGTCGGCCTCGGCCAGCATGCGTAGGCGCGCGTCCTTGATGCCGGGGTCGTAGTAGCTGTTGAGGTTGTCAAGGCCGACGATCGCGTCATCGGTCTCATCGAGCAGTTTCTTGACGAGGAACGCGCCGATGAAGCCGGCGGTTCCGGTAACAAGTACTTTCCGATTAATCATAAATTCCTCTTTTGAGATATCGTGTCCGGTTCAGGCTCACAGGCCCTTCCTCCACACCATCTTGTCCACGACGCCGGTGTAGCTCTGGATAATCTTGACCACCTTGGTGGACACGGTCTCGTCGGCGTAGTCGGGCACGGGCGCCTCGGGCAGCGACCCCTCCGCGTCGAGCTCGACGGCGGTGTGGACCGCCTGGAGTAGGCCGCGCTCGCTGATGCCGGCGAGCGTGAAGCACGCCTTGTCTAGCGCCTCGGGGCGCTCGGTGGAGGTGCGGATGCACACCGCCGGGAACGGGTGGCCGACGCTCGCGAAGAAGCTCGACTCCTCGGGCAGCGTGCCGGAGTCCGACACCACGGCGAAGGCGTTCATCTGCAGGCAGTTGTAGTCGTGGAAGCCCATGGGCTCGTGCATGCGCACGCGCGGGTCCAGTTGGAAGCCGGTGGCCTCCAGGCGCTTGCGGGAGCGCGGGTGGCAGGAGTACAGGATCGGCATGTCGTACTTCTCCGCGAGCGCGTTGATGGCGGTGAACAGGCTCGTGAAGTTGGCCTCGGTGTCGATGTTCTCCTCGCGGTGCGCCGAGAGCAGCATATACTTTTTCGGCTGCAAGCCGAGCTCGGAGAGGATGTCCGAGGCCTCGATCTTGCCCAGGTTCGCGCGCAGGACCTCGGCCATGGGCGATCCCGTGACGTAGGTGCGCTCCGGGGCGCAGCCGGTGTCCTTGAGGTAGCGGCGGGCGTGCTCGGAGTAGGCCAGGTTGACGTCGGAGATCACGTCGACGATGCGGCGGTTGGTCTCCTCGGGCAGGCACTCGTCCTTGCAGCGGTTGCCGGCCTCCATGTGGAAGATGGGGATGTGCAGGCGCTTGGCCGCGATGGCGGACAGGCAGCTGTTGGTGTCGCCCAGGATCAGCAGTGCGTCAGGCTGGACCTGCACCATCAGCTTGTACGAGGCCGCGATGATGTTGCCCACGGTCTCGCCCAGGTCGGCGCCCACGGCGTCCAGGTAGACGTCGGGGTCGGCGAGCTCCAGGTCGCGGAAGAAGATGCCGTTGAGCGTGTAGTCGTAGTTCTGCCCGGTGTGCGCCAGCAGGCAGTCGAAGTGGCGGCGGCACTTCTTGATGACCTCCGACAGGCGGATGACCTCGGGGCGCGTGCCCACGATGATCAGAAGCTTCAGGCGACCATCATCTTGGAATGAATATTGATTCATCGGAATTAACTCCTTCACTAACAGCTAATGCTTAGCTATTGCGTCATCGTCTTCTTGAAAATCTACGAGACACATACGAGAGCAGAAAACGCTGTTCTCGACTCCCAACCATCTTTGACGCCAATAAATACAGACCAATGCCAACAACAACTTGCAAAATCAGACGAATCGAATAGTCCCCGATCAATCCGTTGAGCGCCCAGACCACGACAAACGTTAGAAGCGACGCGAAGGCAGTCTTCCAGGTTGCTCCAAACACCATACCCGACGTAATGGGCAGAAGCTTTGCTGCTGCCCATCCCATCAGGATGCTAGAAAACGCCATGGAGACGACGAAGGAAATGGCCACTCCAATCGGCCCAAACGGGATAAATGCGATTAAAAACGCAATGCTGACAATATCTTTCACGATCTCCAATTTCAAGATGACAGAACTCTTGCCCGTGGCATAAATCGCTTGTCGAAACACTCCCTGGGCCGGTTGGAAGAGCTGAGCAAAGCAAAACAAGGTGCAAAACGTGGCCGCCGGCAACCATTTCTCTGTTAGCAAAAGAACCAAAGCCGCCTCAGACGATGCGGCAAAGATAATGAATACCGGCGTCACGGCATACACAACTAAGCTTAAATACCTAGTGCATTCGCACGCCAATTTATGAGGCTCATCTTGTAACCGAGAAAACACAGGCAAAAGGACACCGCCAACAGCGTCGTAGATGCCCCTCATCAACGTCGAAGGATAAGTCTGCCCCCTGTCATAGTAAGAAAGCTGCGCGGTAGTGTATTCACGTCCTATGAAGAGACTCCTTGCCGCCTCGACGGCGTATGATAGAAGCTCCGAAACTAGGATGCTACCTCCGAAATCGAATATATCCCTCAAGCGTTTGAAGGAAAAACTAAAAGACGGCTTCCAAGCAACTTGAGACAGCATTGCTAAAACAAGAACGAGCTGATTCAAGACTGTTTGCGCGACCAGCGCCCAAAGACCAAAGCCCGCTACCGCCATCGCAATGCCGACTACGCCGGAAATGACGCTCGAAAACAAACCTCGCAAGAAAATAGCCCTGAACATCATATCCCGAACGAGAAGGGCATTCTGGATGCAAGACAGTCCGCTTAGAAATAGAGAAGTCGAGATAACGACCAAACCGCTCTTCAGCTCTGGAACTCCAAAGAACGAAGCGATGTATGGAGAACAGAAAGCCAATATGAGAAACAGCAAGGCGGCAATGATCTCGCAAGCCCAAAAGGCCGAATCGCAGTCCATATCATCGACCGCTTTCATCCGAATTAGCGATGACCCAAAGCCTTTTTGTACGAAGATGTTCGCGATGTTTACGAATATCATCAGTATCGCCAAAGCGCCAAACGCTTCGGGAGCGATAATTCTTGCAAGAACAATCTGTACAACAAGATTGATTCCTTGGACGCTGAACCTCTCAAACAGTTTCCACGCAAAAGAACCCGCAACAGAACTTTGAGTACCTGTCATTTTTCTCCCATAATCGTATAAGTGCCCCGTACGCTTAAAGTGGGCACTCCATTAAGTTTTTTCTTGTATCCCTCGCTACCCCGTCCAAGATTGAATTCAAATGGCTCGCCTTCAAATTGCTTGAGGCACTCGTTGATTAATACCATTCCAGGACTGTAGCGACTAAACTCGTCATCGATCGCAAGCCTGGGAACGTGAATATAGTTTTTGAATTGATAGCCAGCCAAGAAAGCGGCGCACTTGTCGTTTACAAGTAATTGATAGATTACTCCAGAAGGCGAGCTTGATACGGTCTGGTAAACGAGATCTCGCTTGCTCGCCCTGATCCTTTTGAATTGCTGCCACGCAGAGGACTTATAACCCCAATCCTGCCTCCGCTTTTGATATATTGCATCTATTTCCTGAAGCAGCGTATCGTCTATTTCCTGCTGAACTATCTTCTTCAGACCGAAGCAAAGTCCATCGTTTGACAGCCGATTATACGACGTTCTAATATTCTGCCTGGTTTTCTTACTCAACCCATCAAACCAATTTTGATACCCCGACGCGGCAATCATGTAGTTCTCGAACTGCTCGGACGGCTCCAAGAAAGAATACATCTTTGAACGCTGCGACACGAATATGAAATCAAGCCTATAGTCCGCGAATAGATTATGGACAGTATCAAGGATGTCCTTCATCTCATCCCTCCCCAAAGAATCTCGGTAAACGAAATCTAGGGTTCCCGCATTCGTACCATGCCCGAGGAGACGAATCGCCTTACAAGGATGCTCATCCAAAACCAGCGGCGCAATCGCAATAGGTTCTTCAGCATTGGTGAAAACAATGAACCTGCAGGTCGTGTTTCCCCGGAGGATATTGCTGAGTGACGTTTTCCTATTTACATAACACATAAAGTTAAATTCGTACGACTGATAGTAATTCTCAGGAGCATCCGTCTGAATTGAAAGCCAGTAATCGCGGGTTTTCTCTATGTTGTCGAATATCAGGTATTCCACTTGCTAACTCCCAAAATAGACGCTCTATGAAACAATTGATGAAAGCGGGTATGCGTATCAGGACTTGCCAACTGGAAGATGCCCCGCAATGCGTCCTAGCATCAAATCAGACCAGTATGCTCGAACAGGCCTCATATCTCCTTTGACGGCAAAAATATGCCTTGAGTCCCTAAACTGTTTGATCCATTTAGCCGGCCGAATGTTTCCCTTAATCACATGAAATACATCACGTTGCTCGACCATAAAAGGGCGGTTGTCCGACACAGGATGCGATAAAACAGCACCCGAGACCCAAAGTGCAGGAACGTTGCACCCTAACTGAGTCATGGCGTAAGAGGGTGCTCCGACGCGGAAATTGCACTCGATAAAATAGGCCTTACCAGCACTGAATTTGAACTCCATATCATAGATGCCAAAAAAGCCTGCTTTGTCAATGAAAGATCGAACAGCATCAAGGTCAATCCCGTCATGAGAACTCACGAACCGCGCATATGACGTGCTGCCGTTCGCAAGCGGATACTCTCTGATTTTCTCTATAACCCCAGCGACCGAAGAAACACCATTGCGACTCCTGTAGCCCATAACCTCGACCATATGGGAATCCTTGCCGCAGATGTACTCTTCAATAAGTACTCTTTCATACCCACCGGAAAAGAACTTCTTCAGACACTGGGACGCCTCTTCACTTGTATATGCGATGGAAATATCGGACTTTAAACCCTCTACACTAACAACAGGCTTAATAATCACAGGAAAATTCAACTGTTTTGAAACTTCTAGTCCGCCTGCCACGCTTTCCACAACCAGCCCAGCAGCCGTATTCAAACCGCAGGAGCGAGCCAGTGCCTTGGCCGTCGCCTTGTCTTCAAGCGGCAAAAGCCCACCTGCAATACCAGGTGCAACACAATTTCCCGGAAGGTCCTCCAGAAAACCGCTCACGACTATAGCCGCCTTATCCGAAGTCGGAACTACGGCGACGGGACGGTGAGATGCGGCACAGATTTCGGTCAACGCTTCGTAAACAGAAGCATCGCTCGGAGCAAACCGAAGCCCAGAGACCCATTTCGACTTCGTCACACACGTCGCATGATCGGACATCAGAACAAGAGCAACAACAAATCCAGCCTCACCAAGGCTTCTTACCACGCCAAGAGTGTTGTAATGGTCATCACCAATCACCACAACCGTGTCGCCTGACTTAATTTTATCGAGTCGCATCGAATGACGCCCTCCTGTACTTGATTTGGCGTTCTCGGCCCATCTCTCCCCGACAGATGGTTTGGGTTCTTTGGCCGCATCGATTTTGAAAGCAGGGTAGTATGGAAATACATACGTAGACGAAATCGTAATCTGATAATGCAAGACCGAAGCACGTAATAGCGAGAGGCAACATGTACAGAAGGCGCGGATCGCTACAAACGCCCTTGATGTTTTTCAGGGAGGGCTTAACGATAAAGACGAGACACGCCAGTCCCACAATCCCCAGCTCTGTGAGTAGTTCTATATATGCGTTGTGGGCGGCATCGCCCAAGCCAGAGGCATAGCGCCCATTGTCGAAGCCAAAGCCAAACGCCATATAACCGACGTTACTTAACCATTTGCTCAGATAAGCATTCCAAATAGCAGCGCGCCCTGTCGTAAGATCTTGCCCAGACCCCATCCTTAACATAAATCCAGGCAGAGCAACCTCGAAAATCACCGCAAGTAGGATAGCTGTGAGGAGAGGAATGCCAACGATGAACAAAACAGCCTTTTGCTTCGAGCTCCCAAAAGACCGTTTCCCTAAAACTACACAAAACACCACTGCAATGAGGGCCAGTGTTATGGAAAAGCTCTTTGAATAGCTCCTAAGGCCCTGCGCTACAAGAAACACGGTAACAAGCACATCCATGACCTTATAACATTTTTGTTTCGTTACAAGTAAATCGCCCAAGGAGAGAGCCACGGCGCACAGAACCAGCTGCGAAAAGAAATTGGCATCGCCGACTAACCCGCTAAACCGGTCATAAACGACACCCGCTGTTTGAAATGTGGATATCCTGGAAGCGATGTCAACTGCCAAGCTCGGATAAACGTTCGCGGCGAGAACCATTGCGGCGACCGAAAGGGGAAAGCACATCGCAACAGCAGAACGCATTTGTTTAAGAGAATGCCCATCTTCCGAGTCAAGCGCGAGTATGGAAGCGACGCAAAGGGCAACGTTGACTAAAAACGCAAAAACCTTGTTAAGCGAAGCCCCGACGACGATAACATCAATCAGTTGGGCTGCCGCCAAAACAGAAAAGGCTGCGACCAACGGATAAAGAACCGGGTGATTCGCAGCCAGTCCGCGCATTCCAAACAGCGCCTTTGCTATCAGAACCAAATAGAATACAACTGCGAAACTTGGAAGGCCGGCTCCAGCCTTGAACAGGCCCGAGAATGGCTGAACTGCGAGCAAAAACACGAAATTTGACTCGATATTGCTTCTAAAAAACCAGATAAGATAGCCGACGAAAAATGGAATCGATGCCATGTAGCCGATGTACATGTGCAGCGCCACCATGCCGAACAAGGTCAAAGGCAAAATTATCTGATATGGCTGGAAACCACTATCCGCACTAGATATCCTAGGCAAAATCTCTCCCGTCGCGCGATGTTTCCTCGAATTCGGCCAGTGTGTAGCCAACATAGTCCTCTGATATCTTTGAAAAAAGAACTTCGAGAGAGCCGTAAAGGTCATCAATTTGGCTGTCCGTTTTAAATGTAGGGTTAAGCCCAGCAGAGAGTTCCGAAGAATGAAGGATAAATTCGAGGAAGGGGTAGCCGTTAGCCGTGGCGTGATCGACAAGCCCCAACATTGCATCGAGGTTGTCAGTCGAGGGCCTTAACCAGAGCTTTCTATTAAGCACATGTCCCGCGGCACCTTGCACATTCGATAACGGCGAACTCTCGCGCCTCATCTTCCCCGTAATTCGCGAGGCCGGCGCAATTGTGACGGGCACCTCGAGCAGTGCATCGCCATCCACCACATTCTTCTTGCCAATACGGAAGGGATGATTACGCACCTCAGAGAAATCTGGCCCTCCGGCATTGCAGCCTTTTGTCCCTGTCCAGTTAACATACGGGGTCATGCTGCAATCGACCCTGATTCCCTCTTCTAGCAAGATCTCGGCATATTCCTCCGACAGGCCCCAACGCCCTGCCCGATGCGAGACAACTTTGACACCGGCACGCTCCTCTATCATCTGCTTAAGGATTCGAACCTTTTCACGAATTTCATTTGGTGGGAACTCTGACAAGAAAGGCTGGGAGTCACCATATGCGAAAGACGACTCGAAAGGGGGGCTGTTCCATGCGTGAATATGCAGCCCAATCTCGCATCTACCCTCGGCGCATGTCCTTGCAGCAAAATCGACATACCAGTCATCGCAAATCATCTCATAGTCTGTAAGGTATACGGGCTTGAACCCGTACCTATCGCACAGGGCCTGAAACCTTGGGAGATTCCTTGCATTGTGAGTCTTTATTACCTTAGGATTGTCCCAAAGGGAATCGCCTTCGGTATCGATGGTAATTATGAATGGTCTTCTCATTTCTTCGCACCTACCAGGTCGTTAATGAGGCCATTCCATTGAGCGCAAATGGCGTCCGGAGAAAAGAGGGCCTCAGCAAGAACACTTGATTTGTTCCCCATCCTGCTCATATCGCTATCGGTCAAGGAAAGACACTTGCGCAATGCTGCCGCTATAGCGGGCGCATCGAACCCACCACAGACAATTCCATTTCCCTGGCCCGCAAGAACATCAAAATCGGAAACGGGCGTCATTAAGATGGGCTTCCCAAAATGCATGCCCTCGCATATCGCATTCGGCAAGCCTTCCACAGTGCTGAACAAGCCTACGACATCTGCGGCAGCAATTATAGGGTAGATGTCTTCAACCGCTTCATGCAATCTCACGCAATCAGACAGTCCGTTATCGCGCACAATCGCAGAAGCCTCATCGAAGGCCCGCGTATCACCCGCAACTACTTCCGAACGGCCATACCAGTCAATCCGAATTGCTTCCCTCTCGCTATTCGTCAAAAGGCTGACTGCACGTGTTAGTTCAACCGGGTTCTTCAAGTACTGAAAACTTGCCGTAACGACAATGTTCAGTTTTCCCCGTCCGGACGGGTGCTCGAGAGGAGAGACGCTCTCGACAACGAGAGGGTTGTAAATAACATGCATCTTGTCGGAATACTGCGGAAAGGCATTCTTCCACATGCCACAAGCCAGCTGCGAATTACAAACAATTGCATCAGAAAAAATCTCGAACCTTTTCATAAATTTAGCCCTTTTAGACACGAAAGAGGATTCTTTCGCGCTAAGCTCATTCGTGATCAGCTTCCAGCTGTGTGGTCCCATCGATGAGACGCATGCGATAAAATTCGGGGTCTCCAAGAAAGAAATCACAACATCGGGGGACGTTTTTCTCAGATGTTGTCGAACGCTCAAGATCAAATCGATGTCGTTCTTCGACTCAATGTAGGTTTCATATACCCCGAAAGAATGCAGCTGATTAGCAAAGAAATCAGCCGCACGATATACGATGAAATCAACCTTGTGACCAGAATCAGTGAACAGCTTTGCTAAGTTGACAAGCTGCCTCTGGGCGCCGCCAGAACCAAGAGAGTCAATCAGGCACGCGATTTTCATCTTTGAACCAAATCCTTAACTACAACATCACGTCTGTCATACATGATTGAATATGGAGGCACATCACGATTGACAACAGCACCCGCCGCAATCACAGAGCCATCCCCAATCGTCACGCCCTTTAAGATGAGGACGTTGCTACCGACCCAGACGTTATTCCCGACAACAATCCGTGCTGTAATGTATGGTGGTTCGCCGTCTTCGGTTAAACCACGGAAATCGTGATCATGGTCATAAAGTCTGACTCCCTCACCAAACGTCGACCCATCGCCAATCGTCACAGAATCACGGCAGTTGATTGAACAATAATTGTTAAAGAAACAATGCGAGCCAATCGAAATTCTTGATGACGGTGTCGAAGGATTCAGAAAAAAAGCTCGCCTAAAAAAAGTCCGCGACCCCATGGTAATTTTTTTACCGTACCTCAATTTCAATAGCATCTTTTTAATAACGCAGACACTCAGGCCCGGGATAGATGTCAATTTCATCGTTCTCCAGCCACCGCTCTATACAAATCAATATATTTGCTGATGACGGTCTCTTCCGAATAAAGCTGAGCTGCCTTACTGCTGTTGGCCGACCCCATTTCCCGTCTTCTTTCGCCTTCATTCAAATACTCGAGCGCCCCTACGACACTACCCAAATCGTGATAATCAACGACAAAGCCACCGTCTTCTCCAATCATGTCCGCATTGGCCGCCCAATCGGTGACCACACAGGGGAGGCCGGCGCTCATTGCCTCAACCAAGGAATTAGAGAAACCCTCGCCCTTGAACCTGGAAAGAAAAAGGAAAGCGTCAGCCTTCCCGTATTCGTCGAGAATGGCATCTTTGCTTAACTGCCCAAGCAGCACAACGTTGCTCGGCACCGGGATATCCGATGGGAAGTCGCCCTTACCTGCAAGGCGGAACTCGATATTCGGTAATTCCCGGGCAATTTTGAGAATGTCGAACGCTCCCTTACTCTCTATGATCCCGCCCGTGTAGAGTACACTTCTCAGCGGGCCATCATATGTTCGAAGCGCCTCTCTTGAAATCTCGAGCTCGGCGCTTGAAACGAAGTTCGGGACAAGATACGTAGGGGTCCTATAGAACTCGTTCAGGAACTTCTCCGAAGCACGATTGAGCACGATTGCCGCCTCAGACCGAGACAACAGCAACCCCAACAGCCAACTAGTTATCCCATTGGTCACGTAGTTCGGGATAGTACAGCGGAAATGAATTATGAAAGGAACGCCGAACCTGTTTGCGATCGACGCGCAAACGATTTCCCTGAGCATGCTCAATGGCGCAGCTGGAATGCTCGCATGGACGGCGTCGACGTCACCGCCCTTTAGAGCCGTCCTCAAGTCACCCCAAATCCTGAAACACCTCTTCAACTCTTGCGATAAGCTTCTCTTCGCCTCTCTGCCATAAATCTCCCTACCCGCAATCACGCTTTCGTCTATATGCACGAAGTCAACATACCTAGAGGCGAAATCGGAATGCAGCATGCGCAATGTCCAAGATGCAATTCCTCCAGCCGGGGGAGGTATAGGCCCGATGAGCGCTATCTTCAATTTGTTCTGCAACATGTTCTCCCCATAAAGACTATTTTGAATAAAGGGCAGGGTTTTCGCCCAGATTGCTTGGTTTCCTGTATTTCAAAACTCGAGCCGGGTGGGCCCCTCTTCTCAGGACGTCACAAGCTTTATATAGCGTTTTCTAAATCCCATGGTTCACACTTCCTCATAGTAGGTGTCGGGGTTCTCGGGGTCGAAGGGCTCGTTGGCCCACATGACCGTCACGAGGTCCTCGGAGTCGGACAGGTTGGTGATGGAGTGCGTGTAGCCAGGGACCATCTCCACGGCGCGCATGTCGGAGCCGGAGACGATGTACTCGTCGACGGGGAACGGGTTGCCGTCGGCGTCCTCCCCCACCTTCCTCAGCTTGATGGAGGCGGTGCCGGAGACCACCAGGAACCTCTCCCACTTGCTCATGTGCCAGTGGTTGCCCTTGGTGATCCCGGGCCTGCTCACGTTGATGGAGACCTGGCCGCGCTCCGGCGTGCGCAGGAACTCGGTGAACGAGCCGCGGTCGTCCACGTTGGGCCTGAGGCCGTAGGCGAAGTTCCCCGGCTCGTAGTAGGAAAGGAACGTGCTCCAGAGCTTCTTGGAGAAGGAGCCCTCCGAAAGGTCGGGCACCGAGAGCGTCTCGCGGCTGTCGCGGAAAGTGCCCAGCAGGTAGACGATCTCGCCCAGCGTCTTCACGTCGGTTTCCGGGACGTAGCAGAACCCGTCACCGTCGACGCGCTCGAGGCCCTCGTAGCCGCAGCGGTGCTCCTCGCCCAGCAGGGCGCCCAGCATCTCGCCGACGAGGTCGTCGATGTAGAGGAGCTCCAGCTCCACGTTGGGGTCGCTGACGGTGTAGGGGCGCCCGTTGGCGATGGCGTCGCAGAAGGTGGCCACGGCGGAGTTGTAGCGCGGGCGGCACCACTTGCCGTAGAGGTTGGGGAAGCGGTAGATGAGCACGGGCGCGCCGGTACGCTCCGAGTACTCCCGGAACAGGCCCTCCCCCGCGAGCTTGGACTCACCGTAGACCGAGCCCTCGAAGCGGCCGGAGAGGCTCGCCTGCGCGGAGCTGGAGAGCATGACGGGGCATTTGTTCCCGTGGCGCTCGAGCGTGTCCAGCAGCGTGGAGGCGAACCCGAAGTTGCCCTCCATGAACTCCGCCTGGTCCTTGGGGCGGTTGACGCCGGCCAGGTTGAAGACGAAGTCGGCACGGGAGCAGTAGTCCTCCAGCTCGGCGGGCGCCGAGTCGAGGTCGTACTCCATGACCTCGAGGGGAAGGAGAGGCTGACACTTGGCGCGGCGGTCCTTGCCGTCGCGGATGTTCTTGAGCGCGCAGCAGAGGTTCTTCCCGACGAAGCCCCTGGCGCCGGTCACGAGGACGCGCACCCTACTGCACCGCCTCGTGCTCGCGGCCCTCCAGGGCCAGCTGCACGTACTCGGCGGTCTTGATCTTGGCGATGGTGCCCTCCACGTCGAGCCTCTCGGTGTTGTGGGAGGTGTAGGACTCGTCTGCCTGGGTCTCCACCTCGCCGTCCACGACGAACTTGTCGTAGTTGAGGTCGCGCGAGTCGCAGGCCACGCGGTAGTAGCCGCCCATGTCCTCGGCCCTCAGGCGCTCCTCGCGGGTCATGAGGGTCTCGAAGAGCTTTTCGCCGTGGCGGGTGCCGATCACCTGGGTGCCTACGCGGCCGAAGACCTCCTGGACCGCCTCGGCGAGGTCGCCGATGGTGGAGGCGGGGGCCTTCTGGATGAACAGGTCGCCGGGGTTGGCGTGCTCGAAGGCGAACTGCACCAGGTCCACGGCCTCGTCCAGGTTCATGAGGAAGCGGGTCATGTTGGGGTCGGTGACCGTGAGCGGCTCGCCCTTCCGGATGCGGTCGATGAACAGCGGGATCACCGAGCCGCGCGAGCACATGACGTTGCCGTAGCGGGTGCAGCAGATGGTGGTGCGTCCGGCGCCGTTGCGGGCGTTGGCGTAGATGATGGACTCCATCATGGCCTTGGACTTGCCCATGGCGTTGATGGGGTATGCGGCCTTGTCGGTGGACAGGCACACGACGCGGTCCACGGCCTCGTCGATAGCGGCGTGGAGCACGTTGTCCGTGCCGATGACGTTGGTGCGCACGGCCTCCATGGGGAAGAACTCGCAGGAGGGCACCTGCTTCAGGGCGGCGGCGTGGAAGATGTAGTCCACGCCGTGCATGGCGTCGCGGACCGACTGGGCGTTGCGGACGTCGCCGATGAAGAAGCGCACCTTGGAGGCGAGCTCCGGGGACCTCTCCTGCAGGCGATGGCGCATGTCGTCCTGCTTCTTCTCGTCGCGCGAGAAGATGCGGATCTCGGCCAGGTCGGTGCCCATGAAGTGCTTGAGCACCGTGTTGCCGAACGAGCCGGTGCCGCCCGTGATCATCAGGGTCTTGTCTTTGAATGCAGTGGGTTTATTCATTGAAGTGCTCCATTATCAGCTCGTAGCTTGTCTCGGACGTGTAGTTCTCCTCTAGATAGAGGCGTGACCTCTTGCCCATATCATCAATTTGCGCATCGGTGAGAGCGCGGCACTTCTCCAAGAAGCTTTTCGCCGAGGCGCTCGACCCGGCAACGCCGAAACCATTGGCCTCGGCAATCCTACCCATGTCGCACACCTCGTCGGTTGCGGTCACAACAGGTAGCCCCGCCTGCATGTAGGAGAGCACCCTGGAGGGGAAGTTGGGGATGGTGAACCTGTGGTCAAGAACGACAAGGCCGACGTTGCAAGCGCACAGCATCGTATCGTACTCGGAGCGTCCGAGTGACCCCAGGAGCATCGCATGGGCGGGCGCTTCCTGCTCGAAGTAGGCCTCGAGCAGGAAGCGCTCAGTTCCACTGCCTGCGATCAGGAAGAACCCCGCGGGGTCCTTCTCGTTCTCGCGGAGCACTTCGATGAAGAAATCAATCGCCTGGGGCTTTCCGAGGTTGCCGCCATAGACGAAGATTCTCTCGCCGGAGGGCAGACCGTACTTGGAGCGGAAGGCCTCAGGGTCCTCCCCGGCGAGGTCGCGCGGAACAATTGCGTTGGGGTTGACCTCGACCCGCGACGGGTCGAGCCAAGGCTCGTGCTCGAGTAGATAGTCCCTGTTGGCCGGGGACATGCAGCCGATCCAATCCGCGGCCTGATAGGTCTTTCTCTCGCTGCGCTTGAAGAAAGCGTATATCGGCGCCTTGGGACCGCTCTTGCTGAGCATTCCGAGGTCGATCGCGTTCTGCGGGAAGATGTCCTTGAGAAGGAGATATGTCCTGGCGCCCGTAGCTCGCTTAACCTTTTCCACGACACCCGAGATAGTAGTAGGGGGCGTTGCGTAGAGCACTAGGTCGAAATCGACGCCCGGGACGAAACGCTTGAGGGCGTCAAGGTACCTGACTCCGATGGAGAGCGTCGAGACGCCCTTCTCTATCAGATTGGTCTTGGTGATGTTGCCGACCGCGACGCGGATGATATTGATCCCACACTCGCATGCGAGCTCGGAGGGCAAGCCCGTGCGCCTCTCTCTCGGCGAGAGGGCGTAAACGGAGTGACCGTGCTCGGCGAACGTCCTAAGGAGATCGGTGTATATGCCGGTGTCCCCGGACTCCATGGGGCTCTGGCTCAGAAAGAGGACCCGCATACCGCTATCCCCTCAGCGTCATTATCTCGTTGTACTTCATCATCACGATCCCCTCGTCGTACTCCCCAATACGCGGCTTGTTGGCCACCCCGTCGAGGTTGTTGACGATGAGCTCGATGTGGTCGCACCCGGACTCGTAGGCGTGCGGGTAGCCTCCGCCGAAGCGCGGATTCACCTCAGAGATGTAGTACTCACCGCCGATATCGAAAACGTCGATGTCGACCTGGCCCCTGAAGCCGGTCTCCCCCACGAACCTCTCGATCAGCTCGAAGAGCACGGGGTCCTTGAAGGAGACGGCCTTGTCGGTCTCGCCGGCACGCATCTTGAGCTTTTTCTTAGTGAAGATGGAGACGACCTTACCGCTGACAATGTCGACGTAGACATCGGCACCGATCTCCTGGCCGTACAGGAACTCCTGGATCATGAGCCCGTCGCCCTGAGCGAGCATAAGGTCGAGGTAGTCGGCGTCCGAGACCTTGGAGATGGCGAGACTCGCGCTGCCCCTAGCGGGCTTCACGAACACGGGAAACCCGACCTCGCCGCAGTCGAGAGCTCGGTGGAACTCGGCACGGTCCATCCAGGAGCGCGCACATCGGTAGCCGTGGGAGGAGAGCCACTTGAACATCTCGAACTTGTCGAGCGCGAGCTCACAGAGTTCGTAGGAGGATCCGATGACCCTGGTCCCCACGGCCTCAAAGCGACCTGCATTCTTCGCGAGCAGGGAGAGCTCGGGGTCGATGAGGGAGAGAACACCCTTGACGTCGTTGTCCCTGCAAATCTCGAGTATGACGTCGAGGTATCCCTCGTCGGTCATACGCGGTACGATGAAGTGCTCGTCGGCCTCGTAGATGGCGGGCGCGTACTCGCTCATATCAGTAGCGAGCACCCTGCCGCGGCCCGCGAGCGAGCGCTTGAAATACTGCACGACCTTGTCGCGCGTTCCCGCGCTCAGGATGAGGATGTTGGTTCCGTTACTCATCAGCTGCTTTCCCCCTTGCGATCTCGTGGGACCTGATTTCCGCGAAGTTGCCTTCAGTTGCGGCGGTGTTGTCCGAGACGTCGCTACGGCTCAGAGCCTTGCCGATCGTTCTCAGGAAGATGTGAACATCATTGGCGAGGCCGATGCTCTCCACATACTCAGCGTCGAGCTCGAAGCGCTCGTCCCACTTGAGGGAGTTGCGCCCGTTGACCTGCGCGAGGCCGGTGAGACCGGGCCGCACACAGTGACGGAGCCTCTCGCGGTCGTTGTAGTAGGGCAGGTACTCGACCAGAAGCGGCCTCGGCCCGATGATCGCCATGTCGCCTCTCACGATGTTGAACACCTCAGGTAGCTCGTCCAGGCTCGTGGAACGCAGGGCGCGGCCGAACTTAGTCAGGCGCCGCTCGTCGGGCAACAGGTTTCCGTCGGCGTCGCGCTCGTCGGTCATCGTGCGAAACTTATATAGGTTGAACACCTTCTCGTCGCGGCCGGGGCGCGGCTGGCGGAACAACACGGGGCTGCCCAGCTTCACGCGCACGAGCACGGCCACGATGGCAAGCACCCACCAGAAGAGCGCAAGCAAGAGTAGAGAAAGCACGAGGTCTATCGCACGCTTGCCGTGACGCTGGTAGAAGGTCTCATTGCCGAGCTTACTCAAAGCAGCCCCTTACGACCTCGATGATACGGTCCTGCTGGTCGGGCGTCATCTTGTTGTCAGAGGGCAGACAGAGACCACGATGGAAGATGTCCGCGCCAACATCCAAAGGCAAGCCATCTGCGCCCGTTGCACCGCCAGAAATATACGCATTGGTCTTAGCTCGGCCACTGCCCTCTCGCGTCACGAAAGCATTCATGCGATAAATAGGCTGCATGTGCATAGGTTTCCAGATGGGGCGGCCCTCTGCGTTAATGGCAGCAATAGCCTCAAGAATCTCGGTGGGGCAGCTCTTACCAGGCTCGCTTACGTAAAGAGCCTCACTCTCGCCGCGAACCTGCTTGCACATCGCGTCGGCATCAATCAGCATGCAGGAAAGCCAAAAGTTCGGCTCGCAAACGCTGGGATCATAGGGGTTCATGCTTACCGGCAGCCCCTTGAAGCCCTCTTTGTAGCGCATGTAAATAGCCTTCTTTTGGGCAATATGCTCCTCCAGATACGGAATCTGGCCACGCACGACACCGGCAATTACATTGCTCATGCGATAGTTATAACCAAGCTCCTCATGCTGGTACCAGGGAGCGGCCTCGCGCGACTGGGTCGACCATTTGCGCGTTTTATTAGCTGCCTCTTTGCTGTCCGTCAAAAGCATGCCGCCGGCGGATCCGGTAATGATTTTATTGCCGTTAAAGCTAATGGCGCTGATGTCACCAAACGTACCAGTCTGACGACCCTTATACGTAGCACCAAGTGACTCAGCAGCATCCTCAACAAGGACAGCCCCGTGCGCATCGCAAATTGAACGAAGTTCTTCAACTTTGCCAGGAGTGCCGTAAAGATGCGCCGCCACAACAACTTTGGCAGTCGGATGCAGCTCAAAAGCCTTCTCCAGGGCGACAGGATCCATGTTCCAGGTATCGCGCTCGGTATCGATAAATACAGGGACGCCACCCTCATAAACAACTGGGTTCACCGTAGCGTCGAATGTCATATCGCTACAAAGAACCTCGTCACCAGGTTTAATACCAGCGAGCTTCATGGCAAGATGCAGCGCAGAAGTACCGCAAGAAAGGGCAACGGCATAGCCGCAACCAATCTTTTCGGCCATTAGGCGCTCGACTTCGTTGATATTCTCGCCTACCGTCGACATCCAGTTGGTCTCATATGCCTCGGTAACGTATTTGAGCTCATCGCCGTGCATGGTCGGCGAACTAAGCCAGACCTTGTTCTCAAAAGGCTTAATGTCCATCTTGGCCCCTTATCCCTAATCGTTAAACTGCGGATGATACGTAGGGACAACCTCGGCGAGAGCGGACTTAACCGTGTCGTTGTCCTTGTCGAGACAGTCATGAAGCTTCTCGAGCTTGTCTTTGATCTCTTCCATCTTGTCGGCCTCAGCTGTGGAAATGCGAATCTCGGAGTGCTCGGTAGGCAGGAGTTGCTCGTTGTCCATAAGGAGCTCCTCGTACATCTTTTCGCCAGGACGCAGGCCGACTTCTTTAATCTCGATGTCTTTGCCAGGCTTAAGACCGCTAAGCGTGATGAGGTTCACGGCAAGGTCGTAGATCTTGACCGGTTCACCCATGTCCAAAACAAAGATCTCACCGCCATGTGCCAAAGCACCGGCAGTAATGACCAGTTTGCTTGCCTCGGGGATGGTCATGAAGTAACGCGTGATGTCCTTGTGCGTAATGGTGATAGGGCCACCCTCGCGAAGCTGGCGCTTAAACAGCGGGATGACCGATCCGTGACTGCCCAGAACATTGCCAAAACGGACAGCGGTAAAGATCGTCTTACTGTTGGCCGCGTAATACTGGACGATCATCTCGTCCATACGCTTGGTGGCGCCCATTACGTTAGTGGGATTAACAGCCTTATCGGTAGAAATCTGTACGTAGTGGCTGCACTGGTACTTGTCGGCAAGGCGCACGACGTTGAGCGTGCCAAAGACGTTGTTCTCAATTGCCTCGCGGGCGTTGTGTTCCATAAGAGGAACGTGCTTGTGGGCTGCAGCGTGGAAAACAACTTGAGGATGGTACTTCTCAAAGACCTTGGCAATCGCTGGGAGATGCGTAATGGAGCCGATAAAGACTTGGATATCGGTGCCTTGATCATGAGCGGTCTTGACGATGTCGTGATACAGCTCGTAGGTAGTGTTCTCGTAAATGTCAAACAACACGATTTGCGCAGGCTTTGCCGGAAGCAGCTGACGTACAAGCTCTGAGCCAATAGATCCGCCGCCGCCCGTGACCAAAATGCGCTTACCGGTAACGTAGCCCATCTGGTTAAGGTCAAGCGACTTCTCCTCACGAGAAAGCAGGTCGCTGATCTCGACCTCACGAAGAGCAACCCTGCCTACACCATCCTGTGGAATATCGCGAACATTAGGGAGTGTGAGGACCCTAAGACCTGTCTTCATGCACAGGTCGTAAATACGCTGACGTTCTTCATGCGTGGCGCTCGGTACGGCTACGACAATCTGCTCTGCCTCGCAATCGTGTGCAATAGCGGGAATGTCCTCGCAGGTGCCGCAAACCTTAATATCGTGAATGCGCTGGTTCTGCTTATTGGGGTCGTCATCCACAACGGCAACAGGGTCACCGATCATATCGGGATCTCCGTTGAGCATACGCTTGATAGTGAGCGATCCGGTCTCGCCAGCTCCGACGATGAGTGTGCGAGGCAGATGAGCGTCGGACTTGCTTTTAAAACGCCAGAGCTGACTGCCATACATAGCGCGAATACCAAAACGGCCACCACCGCAGATAATGACCAAAATGGCCCACGCCATGACGTCCTCGCGAAGCGACATGCCCTTGCCAAAGAGTGCGCTAAAGATCACATCGCCGATAATAGAACCGACAGTTACCGCGGCAACAATACGTCCGGCTTCGGAAATGCTCGCATAGCGCCACAGGCTGCTATACATGTGGAAAAACCAAAATACGATGACGTTGATAACCGCGAGCACAGTAACTGCCGGAAATGCGCCCGCAGCCCCGCTAAATGATGCCCAATGCTGCGTTCCCCACGACGCAATAAACACCGCGAAAAAGGTCGCTGCAAAGTCATAGGCCATCAGCGCGTACGGTTCGAAGGCGCTCAGCTTCCCCTTTTGCTTTGCACTCTTTGATTCAGTGTTCAAATTAGCTCTTCTCATCCCTATTAATCCCGTTGTTTACGTCCCCGCCCCCGGGGATCCTCCCTGTCCCGTTAAACAGTCGCCTGCAGCTAGGCGATCGCCTTTTTAAGGTTTCGCATTGCGCGCTGCTCGGCTGAAAGCACGGCAAGGCCGACGCGTGTAGTTACGCGTCGGCCGCACAGGTCGAGCTCCAAATAAGCAGTGCTCTTGCGTCTGTTAATGGTTTTGATAAGGCCTTCGTGGCCCAGCAACGGACCAGCCGTCACTACGACCTGGTCGCCGTCTTTTAAGGCCTCGCTCATTGGCACAACGCGGTCTCCCGCATGAGTAAAGCTTCCAATAAGCTGGACCTCTTCTTTTGCCAGCGGCACAAACTGACCGTCCTGGGATAGCACCCGGGCAAAGTCGTCCATGCGCAGCAGATACTGTTGCACGGTGCGGGGATCTGCCGTATCGCAGATAAGATAACCGGGAAAGAGCGGCTTGGTCGTATTGACCCATTCGCCGTGTACCTTGATCTCGGTTTGAAATTGGGGATAAAAGAGCTCTTGAATGGTGCCAGCCGGCACCATGCGCTCAATGCGCTCGCGCATTACATCTTCGCGACCATTAATGACTTGGATCACATACCACACGAGCACCACCCCCTTGCTGTCTTACGTGTGGCTCACGGGGTTTAGGTATGGCTTCGCCAGGGCGCTTGTGCGCGAAGGCGCTCCATATTCAAACCCTGAGCCCAGTTAGACAAGCGCGTGGCTCTGCCCCACCGTGAACGGTATGTATAAGTGCAGTTGCTAGAGTCGCGGACGTGTATCGCAAAATGACCGCGACCCCAGCTGGCTGCGTGCGATCCAGTCAAGCGGGAACAAAACTGGATCGCACGCAAACAGCTGTAGGACTGCTGCGATTTGTCATGGAATATCGAATCGAAAGAACAGCTTGCCCGTAGACAAAACAAAGCCTTTCGATGCGAAACGCATGACGACTATTGGAGCTCGTGGTTTTTCTGGCACCGCCGTTACGGCCGGATGCCGATCGACCCCGTGCTTTGCGGCTTGTTGGAGCCGTGAACACAGTTGAACCCATGTAACGTTATTTATCCTAGCACAGCAGGTAGCCCATACGTTTTGGGGTATGTTGAGCAACATATTGGTTACTTGCCGTGGTTATGGGGGATATTGTGCCGCCTTGCACACATTGCCGCAGGTTTATAGGGGTGTATGGGTTGCTGAACACTGCCTGAGTTGTATTACTGGCGGCGTGAATTGCTCAAACTATTATGTTTGGCTAACAAACTTTGTACAAAACGGGGAGGTAATTGCGCAACTTTTTACAGGTTGATGCGAGCGTCACTTTGGTTTGTAGTGTGGACACGTATGAAAAAAGGCCTTCGGTTTACCGAAGGCCTTTGCATTCACGATGGTGGAGACGAGGGGGATCGAACCCCTGACCTCTTGACTGCCAGTCAAGCGCTCTCCCAGCTGAGCTACGCCCCCGTGACGAGGAGATACTATAGGGGAAGATTTCCTTTGATGCAAGGACTTTTTTGGGTTGTTGCCCTGCCTTACGGGTTTTCCTGGGACGGGGCTGAATTGACTGATTTTGACTTCGGCAAAATCAGTCAATTAACCCACCGTCCCGATAAAACCCTCACGCGGCGACTGCCTGCTCGCCCACCGTCCCGATAAAACCCTCACGCGGCGATTGCCTGCTCGCACACCGTCCCGATAAAACCCTCACGCGGCGATTGCCTGCTCGCCCGCCGTCCCGATAAAACCCTCACGCGGCGATTGCCTACTCGCCAACCGTCCCGATAAAACCCTCACGCCGCGGCACCTTACTTGTAGAGGTAGGCGATTGCCGTTCCTTGGTGGACTTGAATCTTGGCCGTTTTCCTTACGACATTAGAGATGCCCGTGTCAGCTAACAGGCCTAGAGGGCTGTGGTCTAGCTCCCACTCGAGACCGTGTTCGCTTACTACTGTCCCAGGGGCTATGGCGATGATGGAGAACGTCTTGCCCTCGGCACCCTCGATGGTCCACGACTCGCCTGCGTGAAGGATGCGGGCGACCACCTTGTCCTCGGCAATCCAAATGGGGGCATCCTCGTAGCCTGCCAGTAGCCCTAACACAGACAGGGCCATGTCGGGGCGGCCGCCGGTGGCGCAGGTCGCAACCACCTCGGCACCCGGCCAGCGACGGCGGACCGAATCGAGCGCCAACGCTAGATCGGTATAGTCCTTGTAGGGGTCGTGGCGCTCTACCTCAAAGGCCTCGGCGGCATCGACCAACGCGCGACCGGTGTCGCTCACCGTGTCGGCATCTCCTACATACACGTCGCAACCCAGGCCAGCGCCCAGCAGTGCATCGAGCCCGCGGTCCACGGCGACAACGTGGTCGCACTCCCCCGCTAGTCGACGCAACAGATCCGCGCTCGCCACCACCGGTGAGCCGCAAACAACTAATACTTTGCAAGCCACGGCCCTCGCCTAGCCCTTAAACGCAAGCACACGGGCCAGATCCAGGTCCTCATAGCTATCGATAAAGATATCGCAGTTATCGCGAACCTCGTCGCGCTCCATACGGCCGTGTGGGTCATAAATGCCCACCCGCTTAAAGCCTGCAGTGCCAGAGCTCTTAAGGCCAAAGACGGCGTCCTCAAACACCCACGCGCGCTCAAACTGGTGCCCGTGGCACTCCTCAAGGCGGCGCAGCGCCAGCTCGTACACATCGGGGAACTGCTTGGAGCGGCCCGCCTCGCCCGTCGTGGTAATAAACTCCATATAGGCGTCGAGCCCCGCACCCGCGAGTGCGGACTGTACCAGCTCGGCCGGCGTGGACGTGGCCACGCACATAGCAATGCCGGCCAATTTCGCCTGCTCCAAAAATGCCAGGAGCCCCTCGCGCGGCGGCACTTTGGAGTAGCCATCGATCAGGATGTCGCTCAGCTCGCGATACAGCTCCTCGCCATTTTCGCCAATGCCCCACGTGTCGTGGTAGGCCTGGCACTCGTCCTCGAGCGACAAATGCTCAAACTGGGCAAAATCGTCGACCGTTACATCAATGCCGTGACGCCGCAATAGTTCGGGCTGGGCATAGGCCCAAACGGGGGTGCTATTTACCAGTGTGCCGTCGCAATCAAAAATTAAAGCAACATTAGAGGCGGCTGTGTGGTTCATTCGCAAACCTTTCAATGTCAAATGGTAAACAACCTGCTAAAAACGTTTTACCAAACGTAAATCTAAAAATCTTGAAACCCTAATTGGTAAAACTGTCAAGAGTTTTACCATCGCAATTCTGTCAGTGGCATAAACATGGCGCTCACCGATTAAACGCCACCGTAAATCCACTTTCGTCCATAAAAGTAACGGACAGGTGTTATTGTGGTTTTTGCCGAAAGTTCCACCGTGCACGCGAGGTGGGACGACTCATAGAGCTATCGCCGTCCCTTCGATTCGTGCAGCCTTGGACCTTTCGCATCTAGTCACCAAGGCAACACGCTGCCGCGTCATGATGGGATCAAACGTGAGCGATACAAAGCTAAAGCCAGCAACCAAAAAGCCCGCTACCCGTAAAGCCGCCCCGCACGCACCGGAGCTCACCAAGGACGATGTCTATCTGTTTGGCATTGGAATGTGGGAGCGCAGCTGGGAAAAGATGGGCGCGCATCCCGACACGCAGCAGCGCACGCGCGGCTGGCGTTTTTGCGTTTGGGCGCCCGACGTTAAGAGCGTCCACGTTATCGGTGAATTTAACAATTGGGACGAACAAGCCAACCCGCTGGTGCCCGTACACACGAGCGCTATCTGGGAAGGCTTTATTCCTGGCGCCGAGCAGGGCCAGCTCTATAAATACCTCATCGAGACCAACGAGGGCGAAAAGCTCTACAAGGCCGATCCGTACGCCTTTAAGGCCGAGTGCCCTCCGGGAACGGCGAGCGTGCTGTGGACCCTCGATGGCTACCAGTGGAACGACGCCGCGTGGCTCAAGCGCCGCGCCGGCCACAACCACATGTCGCAGCCGCTCAACATCTACGAGGTGCATATTGGCTCGTGGAAGCGCCACGGAGACGAGCCACAGGGCGAGCCGGACGAGTACGGCAACTACCCCGGTCCCATGGACCCCTTCCCTGCGCAGCGCGGCGAGTTTTACACCTACGACGACCTGTCGGTGGAGCTCGTGGACTACGTGCGCGATATGGGCTACACGCATATCGAGGTCATGCCGCTTATGGAGCACCCCTTCGATGGCTCCTGGGGCTACCAGACGACCGGCTACTTTGCCGCCACGTCACGCTACGGCAACCCGCAGCAGCTCATGCACTTTATCGATGCGTGCCACGAGGCGGGCATAGGCGTGATTATGGACTGGGTGCCCGGCGGTTTTTGCGCCGACTCCCACGGCCTTGCCACCTTTAACGGCCACATGCTGTTTGAGCACGAGATTCACCCCAACTGGGGCACGCACAAGTTTGACTTCGCCCGCGGCGAGGTCCGCTCCTTCTTGGTCTCCAACGTGCTGTACTGGATCGAGAACTTCCATGTGGACGGCATTCGCATGGACGGCGTGTCCAGCATGCTGTACCTCAACTTTGGCATTGACGATCCTGGCCAAAAGAAGTTCAACAAGTACGGTACCGAGGAGGACCTGGACGCCAGCGCGTTTATCCGTCAGGTCAACTGCGCTGTTGAGGCGCACTACCCCGACGTGATGATGATGGCCGAGGAGTCCACCGCCTGGCCGCTTGTGACCTATCCGCCGCAGGACGGCGGTCTGGGCTTCCACTACAAGTGGGACATGGGCTGGATGAACGACACCCTGCACTACATGCAGACCGATTTTCCGTGGCGCCCCGGCAACCATGGCTTGCTCACGTTCTCCATTATGTACGCCTTTACCGAGAACTTTATCTGCCCGCTGAGCCATGACGAGGTCGTGCACGGCAAGTGCTCGCTCATCGGCCGCATGCCGGGTGACTGGTGGCGCCAGTTTGCCGGCCTTCGCACGCTCGCCTTCTACCAGATGACGCACCCCGGTGCCAAGCTCAACTTTATGGGCAACGAGATCGGCCAGTTTATCGAGTGGCGCTACTACGAATCTATTCAGTGGTTCTTGACCGAGCAGTATGAGACCCATGCACACCATCAGGCGTTCATTAAGGCGCTCAACCACCTGTATACCGCCGAGCCCGCCCTGTACGAGCGCGGCTACAACGACGACGGCTTTACCTGGATCGACGCGGACAACTCCAAGCAGTCCATCGTGAGCTTTGTGCGTCAGGGCGAGAACGTCGATGACGACCTCGTGATCCTGATCAACTTTGATCCGGCGGCCTACGAGAGCTTCCGTGTGGGCGTGCCGCGTGAGGGCGACTGGGAGGTCATCTTTGACTCCGACCGTCCCGAGTTTGGCGGCAGCGGCTATGCTGGCGAGGAGCCCTACACCTGCTCGAGCGAGCCCTATCCCTGGAACGGGCAGATGGACTCCATCGAGATTAAGGTGCCCAGCCTGGCAGGCGTGGTGCTTAAGCGTCGCGGCCCCAGCAGCTATAAGCCGCCCGTGGTCGAGGAGCCCAAGAAGGCGACCCGCAAGCGTGCGTCCTCGGTAAAGCCCAAGCCAGCGGCCGCCAAGAAGGCTCCGGCCAAGGCAAAGGCCACGACGACCAAGGCCAAGGCTAAGGCCGCCGCAAAGCCCACTGCCAAGGCTACCGCGACCAAGAAGCCGGCTGCCAAAAAGGCCGCTACCAAAGCCAAGTCTGCTTCTGTTAAGTCGTCACCTAAGGATGCGTAACAAAGGCGTTACCACTGTAATTTCCCGCCCCGCGGGGGCGTAGGATACAAGTCACAGCCGTTCCGGGAGAAACATCCCCGGGGGAAGGAACGTATGAATAAGATCTTCGACAACAAGCAGGAGTTTACCGAGCTCTATCGCGATGCCGTCATGAGCATTAGCGGCAAGAGCGTCGAGGCCGCCAGCGACCTGGATCGCTTTAACGCCCTGGCCAAGCTCGTGGCCGAGAAGGCCCGCACCGTTGCCACCAAGAGCGACGCCCGCGCCACCGCCGAGGGCAAGAAGCGTGTGTACTACTTCTCGATCGAGTTTTTGATCGGCCGCCTGCTCGACAACTACCTGCTCAACTTTGGCGTGCGCGACATGGTCGCCGAGGCGCTCGACGATATGGGCCTTGACCTGTCCGTCATCGAGAGCCAGGAGCCCGATCCGGCGCTGGGCAACGGTGGCCTGGGTCGTCTGGCCGCATGCTTCCTGGATTCCATGGCAGCCGAGGGCATTGCCGGCTACGGCAACGGCATGCGCTACCGCTACGGCCTGTTTAAACAGGAGATCGTCAATGGCAGCCAGGTCGAAACCACCGACGAGTGGCTCACCAACGGCTATCCCTGGGAGGTCCGTCGTCAGGACAAGGCCGTGACCATTAAGTTTGGTGGCCGCGTCGAGGGCTTTGAGGAGAACGGCCGCACGTTCTATCGAACCGTGGACACGCAGGACATCCTGGCCGTCCCTTATGACATCCCCGTGGTGGGCTATGCCGGCGAGACCGTCAACAAGCTGCGCGTCTGGGCCGCTGAGCCGGTCGAGGAGCACTTCGATTTGGAGGCCTTCAACCGCGGCGACTACGCCCTGGCCGACGCCGAGCGCGCCGAGGCCGAGGCCATCAGCGCCATCCTCTACCCCAACGACGCCGGCGAGCACGGCCGTCTGCTGCGTCTGAAGCAGGAATACCTGTTTGTCTCGGCCGGTATCTATAGCCTGCTCGACACCTTTGAGAAGGAGCACGGCGCGAACTGGGAGCTGCTGCCGCAGTTTGTGGCCATCCACACCAACGATACGCACCCCGCCATGTGCGGCCCCGAGCTCATGCGCATCCTCATCGACGAGAAGAAGCTCGAGTGGGATGACGCCTGGAACATCGTGACGCAGGTCGTGAGCTACACCAACCACACCATCCTGCCCGAGGCCCTGGAAAAATGGCCCATCGGCACGTTCTCCAAGCTCCTCCCCCGTGTGTACCAGATCATCGACGAGATCAGCCGTCGTTGGCATGAGTCGTTCGATACTACGCAGGAGGGCTGGCAGGAGCGTCTGCGCCAGACCGCCATCCTATGGGACGGCGAGGTTCGCATGGCCAACCTGTCCGTGATCTGCAGCCACAGCGTCAACGGCGTGGCCAAGATTCACTCCGATATCATTAAGAACAATGTGCTCAAGGACTTCTATGCCCTGACGCCCGAGAAGTTCAACAACAAGACCAACGGCATCTCGCACCGTCGCTTCTTTGCCGAGGCCAACCCCACCTACGCCAAGCTCGTGACCGAGGCCATTGGCGACGGCTGGCTGAAGGACGCCTTTGAGCTGGAGAAACTTAAAGGTTTTCAGAACGACACCGAGTTCCTGAAGGCCGTGGGTGCCTCCAAGCGCACCAATAAGGAGCGTCTTGCCGCCTACGTTAAGGCAGAGACCGGTCTGGTTATTGACCCCAACACCGTCTTCGATGTTCAGGTAAAGCGTTTTCATGCCTACAAGCGCCAGCTCATGAACATCATGAAGGTGATGGACATCTACAACCGTCGCATCGCCAATCCCAACTTCCACGTGACACCGACGACCTTTATCTTTAGCGGCAAGGCTGCCTCGAGCTACACCTTTGCCAAGGAGACCATCCGCCTGATCAACTCGGTGGCCGAGGTCATCAACAACGACCCGCGCGTCAACGAAGTCATGAAGGTCTGCTTTATCCCCAACTTCCGCGTGAGCAACGCACAGCTCATCTACCCTGCCGCCGAGATTTCGGAGCAGATTTCCACAGCTGGCAAGGAGGCCTCGGGCACGTCCAACATGAAGCTCATGATGAACGGCGCCATTACGCTGGGCACCCTCGACGGCGCCAACATCGAAATCGCCGATTTGGCCGGCCGCGAGAACGAGGCGATCTTTGGCCTGACCGCTCCCGAGGTCGAGCAGCTCTGGGCATCGAACAGCTACTTTGCGTGGGATACGCTCAACAATGATCGCGAACGTCTGGGCCGCGTGATGGATGAGCTCAAGGACAACACGTTTGCCGGCCTTTCGGGCAACTTTGAGAGCATCTACAACGAGCTTATGAACAACAACGACCCCGATCTGGTCATGGCAGACTTCCGCAGCTACGTGGATGCATGGGAGAAGCTCACGGGCAGCTATGGCGACCAGGAGACCTGGAACCGCAAGGCCCTGCTCAACACCGCCTCGAGCGGCTGGTTCTCGAGTGACCGCACCATTCGCGAGTACCGCGACGAGATCTGGCACGCTTAAAGGCCGCGAGTTCCCTTTGCCGCACGGCATTACTCGACGGGCGCGACCGAGCGCCGCGCCCGTCGCTAATGGGTTTAGGAACATCGATGACAGAAGGAGAAATCGATGAGTAAGAAAGAATGCATCGCGATGCTCCTCGCAGGAGGACAGGGAAGCCGATTGGGGGCACTCACCCAAAAGATCGCTAAACCGGCGGTTAGCTTTGGTGGCAAGTTCCGCATTATCGACTTTTCGCTGTCTAACTGCTCCAATTCGGGCATCGACACGGTGGGCGTTCTGACGCAGTATCGTCCCTACCTGCTGCATGCCTACGTGGGCTCTGGCGAGGCGTGGGATCTGGACAGCCGCGACGGTGGCGTGTCGATCCTGCCGCCGTACGAGACGCAAACCGGTGGCGCATGGTATGCGGGCACGGCCGACGCCATCACGCAGAACCTCGACTACATCAAGTCCAACGACCCCAAGTACGTCCTGATTCTTTCGGGCGATCATCTGTATCGCATGGACTACCGCAAGATGCTCAAGACGCACATTGAGAACAACGCCGACCTCACGGTGAGCGTTATGCCCGTGCCGTGGGAGGAGGCTAGCCGCTTTGGCATCCTGACCACCGACCCCGAGGACGGCCGCATCACCAAGTTCACGGAGAAGCCCGAGAAGCCCGATTCGAACCTCGCGTCCATGGGCATCTACATCTTCTCGGCCGACGTGCTGGTCAAGGCGCTCGAGGAGGACGCTCTGGACCAGCGCTCGAGCCACGACTTTGGCAAGGACATCATCCCCAAGCTGCTCGGCGAGAACAAGCGCCTGTACAGCTACGAGTTCCACGGCTTCTGGAAGGATGTTGGCACCATCGCCAGCTTCCACGAGACCTCGATGGACCTGCTGGGCAACAACCCCGAGTTCGATCTGTTTGACAAGAGCTTCCCCATCATGTCCAACATCACCACGCGTCCGCCGCACTACATTGGCCCGGACGGTCGCCTGGACGACTGCCTGGTCTCCAATGGTTGCAAGATCTACGGCACCGCTCGCCACTCGATCCTTTCGACCGATGTCATCATCGAGGAGCGCGCCGTGGTCGAGGACTCCGTGCTGCTGCCGGGTGCGCATGTTAAGAGCGGCGCGCACATTTGCCGCGCTATTTTGGGCGAGAACTCCACGGTCGAAGAGGGCGTGAAGCTCGGCTCTGTCGATACCACCAAGGATACGGCCGTCGTTGGAAATGACGTCGTTGTCGGGAAGGGGGAATGATCCGATGATCAATCGCAAGGCCATCGGCTATATCACCGCTAACTACTCTTCGACCTACGGCAGCGTGCTGCTCAAGGATCGCCCCATCGCGTCCGTTCCGTTTTTGGGCCGCTACCGCCTGATCGACTTTCCGCTGTCCAACATGATGAATGCCGGCATTAAGACCGTCGGCGTTGTCATGCCGGGCAACTACCGCTCGCTGATCGACCACGTGGGCTCGGGCAAGGACTGGGGCCTGGACCGCAAGAACGGCGGCCTGTTCATGGTGCCCGGCAACGCGTATGGCACCACCAAGGGCGGCATGCGCTTCTTGCTCCGCGACATCATCTCCAACAAGACGCTGTTCCAGCGCTCGGACAAGCCCTATGTTGTGATGATGGGTACCAATGTCATCTTTAACATGGACCTCAACACCATCATCGAGGCGCACGAGAAATCCGGTGCCCAGATGACCGTGGTGTACTGCAAGGCCACGCACAACGTCGAAGACGAGACCAAGCTCGATATCAACGAGAACGGCCGCCTGACGGGCGTGAGCGCCGGCGTCGCGTACGGCGACAACGCCTCTATGGACTGCTGCATCGTCAACCGCGAGACACTGCTCCAGATCATCGACCACTACCAAGCCGCCGACTATCTGGACCTGCTCGAGGCGCTCCAGGGCGACTTTGGCAACATCGACGTGTGCAGCTACAAGTACAAGGGCGAGGTCGTGGGCGTGTTTAGCGAGAAGTCGCTGTATCGTCGCAGCATGGACCTGCTCGACCAGACCGTGGCCGATCAGCTCTTTGACCCCGAGCGCCCGATCCTGACCAAGGCCCACGACGTGCCGCCTTCGCGTTACGCGACCGGCAGCCACGCCTGCAACTCGATCATCTCGGCCGGCTGCATCATCAAGGGCACCGTGCGCAACTCGATCCTGTCGCGCGGCGTTGTGATCGAGGAAGGCGCCTCGGTGACCAACTCGATCATCAACCAGAGCTGCATCATCAAGAGCGGCGCCCGTGTTGAGAACGCCATCCTGGACAAGAACAACGTGGTTCCCACCAACACCGAGCTTCGCGGTACGCCCGAGAACATCCTGGTGCTGGGCAAGGCTCCGTTAACTTCCGATACCACCATCGCTCGTTAACGTTGGCACCACATAATCGCACGTAACTTGTAGAATAGTCGCCCGGTTAGCGCCAGGCGGCTATTCTCGAATTGCAACATGGGAGACATAATGGCACAAACCAGCAAAAAGATGCAGATCGTGTTTGCCTCGGCCGAGTGCGCGCCGTTTGTTAAGACCGGCGGCTTGGGTGACGTGGCGGGCTCGCTGCCTGCGGCACTCGTGCGCGCTGGCGCCGAAGTCATTGTGATGGTGCCCAAGTACGCCACCATCAAGGACGAGTACAAGGCGCAGATGGAGCACTTTGCCGACTTTTACGTGAGCCTGAGCTGGCGCAACGAATACTGCGGGTTGGAGAAGCTCGAGCACGACGGCGTCACCTATATGTTCGTGGACAACGAGCACTACTTTGCGCGCGACTATCCCTACGGCTTCTTTGACGACGGCGAGCGCTTCGCGTTTTTCTCCAAGGCCATCACCGAGAGCCTGCAGCACCTGCCCGAAGGCTTTGAGTGCGACATCCTGCACTGCAACGACTGGCAGACGGCGCTGGCGCCCGTGTTCTTGCGAGAGTTCTACCAAGGCCTGCCGCTGTACGACCGCGTCAAGACCGTGTTCTCGATCCACAATGTGGCGTTCCAGGGCCAGTTTAGCGACACCGTGATGGAAGACATACTGGGTATGGCGCATATTCCGGCAGCCGCCACGCAGTTGCGCTGTGACGCCTGCAGCATTAACTATATGCTGGGCGCGCTGCACTATGCCGATGCCATCACCACGGTGAGCCCCACCTATGCGGGCGAGATCCAGACGCCCGAGTTTGGCGAGGGCCTGGACGGCGTGCTGCGCGAGCGTTCGTACGCTCTGCAGGGTATCCTCAACGGCATTGACGTTGTGGGGTTTGATCCGGCGACCGACAAGCGCATTGCCGCCAACTACACGGTTGATGACCGCGCGGGGAAGGCCGTATGCAAGGCCAAACTGCAGGAGGAGTTGGGGCTCGAGATTCGCGACGACCGCCCGCTTATGGTGATGGTCACGCGCCTGACGCGACAGAAGGGCATGGACCTGGTCATGTACGCGCTCGACCGCATCCTGTCCGGTGGCGTTCAGGTGGCCGTGCTGGGTACCGGCGACCGCGACTACGAGGACGGCCTGCGCTACTTCCAGGGCAAATACCCCGGCACCATGGCGGCGCGTATCGAGTTTGACCCGGCGCTTTCGCAGCGCATGTACGCCGCCGCCGATATGTTCCTGATGCCCTCGAAGTTTGAGCCCTGTGGCCTGTCGCAGATCATCGCCATGCGCTACGGCACCCTGCCCATTGTG
This sequence comes from Collinsella sp. HCP3S3_D1, assembly GCF_052064015.1. Classification (NCBI taxonomy): domain Bacteria; kingdom Bacillati; phylum Actinomycetota; class Coriobacteriia; order Coriobacteriales; family Coriobacteriaceae; genus Collinsella; species Collinsella sp. HCP3S3_D1. The sequence continues at coordinate 12,971 of NZ_JBQHWK010000008.1, read as the reverse complement.
CGCGAGACCGGTGGCCTGAAGGACACCGTGCAACCATACAACGAGTTTACCTGCGAGGGCACGGGCTTCTCATTTAGTCACTTTAACGGCGACGAGATGGGCGACGCGGTGTTCCGCGCGGCTCGCCTGTTCTGGGATAACCGCGAGGCCTGGAATCAGCTGGTCACGCAGGCCATGAGCCAGGACTTTAGCTGGACACGTTCGGCCGATAAGTATCTGGACCTGTATTTCTTTATGCATCCGGAGATTGAGAGGCCGGTGGCTGTGGAGGCTGCTGCGGCTGTGGAGGAGCCGGTTGCCGCTGAGGCCGAGCCTTCGGCACCCGTTAAGGAGCCCGCTGCTGCCGAGGAGCCCAAGGCCGAGGAGAAGCCGGCTGACGACGGCGAGGTAAAGCCCACGGCGAAGCCTGCCGTCAAGAAGACGACGACCCGCAAGACGACGACTAAGAAGGCCACGACCACGAAGGCCGCTACGAGCAAGACCACTACTGCCAAGGCAACCACCACGCGTAAGCGTACGACCGCCGCTGCCAAGAAGGCTGTCGAAGCCGAGGCCGCTCCCGAGGTAAAGGCCGAGGCCACCGCTGAGGCTACCACTGCCGAGGCTAAGACCGCGGCAAAGGCTCCGGCCAAGACCGCTGCCAAGAAGACGACCTCGACCAAGACCGCGACCGCCAAGAAGGCCACGGCTGCGAAGTCGCCGGCGACCAAGGCTGCTACAACGAAGGCCGCCGCGAAGACGGCCCCGAAGGCTGCTGCAAAGCCCGCCGTCAAGGTCGAGGAGGCACCCTCCGAGCCCAAGGCCAAGGCAGCTGTCGAGGCAAAGCCGGCCGCCAAGACCACCACACGCAAGCGCGCCACGACAACGGCCAAAAAGGCTACGACCAAGACAGCCGCTCCCAAGGCAGAGGCTAAAGCCAAGGACAAACCCGCAGTAAAGGCCGAACCGGAACCGAAGGCCGCCGAGGTCAAGACCGCTCCAAAGGCTACGGCAAAGACCGAACCCGCCAAGAAGGCTCCGGTCTCCCCCGCCGCTCCAGCCGAGGAAAAGGCTCCGACCAAGAAGACCTCCGTCCGCAAGGCAACGGCCACCCGCAAGCGCCGCTAGTCCACAGACGATCTAAAACCTAATAAAAACCCTTAACAAGGGGCGCTCCAACCGGGCGCCCCTTCTCTGTAGATAGTTGATAAAACGATTTTCTAGGAAAACCGTTCGCCGATAGTGAGCGACTGTAGTTTATACAACTAAAGTGCAACGGATATACTTATGCACTGTGCGTTAAGCCCATGACCCGCTGGCCATGATTGTATAGAACTGGACCGTACTATGAGATTGATACACAACAGCCGCCTGACGCAGTTTCGCACTCCTTTTGGCGCTGTGACCACTGGAACTTCCGTTTCGCTTTCGGTGATTTTGGAGGATGCCGACCCCAACCAGGCAACGCTCACCCTGCGCACCTGGGTCGACGGCATCGGAGAGACCTTGATCCCCATGGAGCACAAGGGCGATGGCATCTTTACCGGTGAGCTCAACTGCGACGAGCCCTGTCTTGTATGGTACAGCTTTATATGCAATATCGAAGGCCAGTCCGAGGTCCGCTTGGGTGCGCCGCAGGGTCGCACCGGCGGCGAGGGCGTTGTATACGACTACGCCGAGGTTCCGTCCTTCCAGATTACCGTCTACAAGCACCGCGAGAACCGTCCCACCTGGTACGAGCACGGCATGGTCTACCAGATCTTCCCCGACCGCTACGCCCGCGACGAAAACTGGCGCGAACGCACGCTGGCCGAGGTCGAAAAACCGCGTAAGGGAATCCAGCGTCGCTTGGTCGAGGACTGGAACGAGCCGCCCGTGTACGAGCGTGCCGAGGACGGATCCATCAAGACTTGGGATTTTTACGGCGGCTCTCTCAAGGGTATCCAAAATGACCTGCCCCGCATCGCCGAGCTGGGCTTTACGGCCATCTACCTCAACCCGATCTTTGAGGCCGCGAGCAACCACCGCTACGACACGGCCGATTACACCAAGATCGACCCGATTTTGGGAACCGAGCAAGACTTTACGGAGCTATGCGAGGCGGCCGAGAAGCTCGGCATTTCCATCATCCTGGACGGCGTCTTCAACCATACGGGCGACGACTCGATCTACTTTAACCGCTACGGCAACTATCCCGGCGTCGGCGCGTGGCAGAGCGAGGACTCCCCGTGGCGCGATGCGTTTACCTTCCACGAGGACGGCACGTATGACTGCTGGTGGGGCGTGAGCAACATGCCCGCCCTCAACGAGAATTCCGAGCTCGTGCGTAAAAAGCTTCTGGGCAAGGACGGCGTCATTCGCAAGTGGCTGCGCGCCGGTGCCCACGGCTGGCGACTCGATGTGGCCGACGAGCTTTCCGATGACTTCCTGGCCGATATCAAGGCCGCCGTGCTCGAAGAGAAGCCCGATGCGCTGCTGCTCGGCGAAGTCTGGGAGGACGCCTCCAACAAGATCAGCTATGGCCATCTGCGCCGTTATCTGCAGGGCTCCGAACTCGATTCCGCCATGGACTACCCCTTCCGCGATATGGTCATCGGCTTTTTGATGGGCTACAAAAACGCCTATCAGGCTGCCGAGGACATCGAGACACTGCGCGAGAACTACCCGCGCGAGGCACTGGCCTGCGCGCTCAATCTGCTTTCGAGCCACGACCGTCCGCGCATTATCTCGGTGCTCGGCGGTGGTCCCGACGAGTCGCAGCTACCCGAGAGCGAGCGTAGCAAATGGCGCTTGGACGAGAACTCCATGGACCTGGCCAAGAGGCGCTTTTGGTTGGCGACGCTCATGCAGATGACCTTCCCCGGCGTGCCCTCGATCTATTATGGCGATGAGTACGGCCTGGAGGGCCTCACCGATCCGGGCAACCGCCGTACCCTGCCGACAAAGGACCAGCTCCACGATTTCGATACGTTGGCCATCGTGAAGAACGCATCCGCCCTGCGCCGCGCGTTGCCTTTTATGGTTGACGGCGAGATCAAGGCCTTCGCGCTTAACGACGACGTCCTAGCCTACACCCGCACGGGCAAAGACGGCGAGGCTGCGACTGTTATCGTCAATCGCAGCCTGCGCAATTCGCACCGCGTGACGATTCCGGCGCTCGGTGAATGCGCGAGTGACGTGATCAGCGGCCACGAGTGCGAGATCCACAACGGTACGGTCACGCTCGACCTGTACCCGCTGGGCTCTTCGATCATCTATCACCATGCCGAGAGGCGCCTGCAGGAGCCGCTCGATCATGGTGCGGGCGTCGTGTGCCACATCACCTCGGTGCCGACTGACGATGGCAAGCCGGGTACGATCGGCGCGCCCACGCGCCGCTTTATCGACCACCTGGCCGCCATGGGCATGCGCTACTGGCAGGTCCTGCCCGTCAACCCGACGGATTTCTTCCGCTCCCCCTATGCCGGACCCTCGGCTTTTGCGGGTAACATCGACCTGCTGCCCGAGAGTCACGAGGAGCTGGCCGCCGACTTCGCTTCTTGGAAGGCCCACGGTGGCGAAGATGCCGACCCGCTGTACACCGCGTTTAAACATCGCAATGCCGATTGGCTCGAGAAGTACTGCGTCTACATGGCCGTTAAGAAATACTTTGAGGGCGAGTCGCGCCACGATTGGCCGGCAGATGTCGCGCGCTACAACGAGCATCTGATCGACGACAAGCGCTTCCACGACGAGGCCGAGCTTCAGGCCTACATGCAGTACCGCTTTGACCTGGCTTGGTGCGAGCTCATGAACTATGCGCACAAGAAGGGCATCGAGGTCATCGGCGATATCCCGATGTATGTATCGGACGATTCGGCAGATGCGTGGAGCGAGCCCGAGAACTTCTGGCTGTCCGATACCGGCAAGGCAATCGAGATCTCCGGTGCGCCGCCCGACAACTTTGCGCCCGAAGGTCAGGTGTGGGGAAACCCCACCTTCCGCTGGGATCACATGAAGGAGACCGGCTATCGCTGGTGGCTCGATCGCCTGCGCCGAGCGTTCGCGCTCTACGACCGCGTGCGCCTGGACCACTTCCTGGGCTTCCACAACTACTTTAGCATTCCCGCTGGCAAAGCCTGTGCCGACGGCCGCTGGCTTGCTGGTCCGGGCAAGGACCTGTTCCAGACCGCCTACGACGAGCTGGGTCCGCTCAATTTTATTGCCGAGGATCTGGGCTATCTGACTCCTGGCGTTCGCGCTATGGCTTCGACCTGCGGTTTTCCCGGCATGGACGTACTGGAGTTTAGTGACTACGACGTTCGCTGCGGAATTCATCCCACGCCGGGCAAAATCCTGTACACCTCGACGCACGACACTTCGACGCTCGCTGGCTGGTGCACGCGCTCCTTTGCAGGCGGCGACGAGACGAGCGGTGCTGAGGTGGCGGCCAAGCTGATGGGCGACGCGCTCGCAAGCGACGCCCCCCTGGTGATGATGCCGCTGCAGGATGTGCTGGGGCTGGGCGATGACGCACGTATGAACGTGCCGGGTGTAGCCACAGGCAACTGGACGTGGCAGGCACAAGAGGCAGACGTTGCGGAGGCCGAAGAGAAAACTGCGAAGCTCCTGCGCAGCACCCATAGATTCTGGGGCGAAGCGTGATAAAACCCCCGATATGGGGTACAGTTACAGCTGTTTGAATTTTTGCGGGCAGAGCGATCTGCCCGCTTTGTGCTGAAAAGGAAGTATTATGGCGCGCTACGAATATAAGTGCACGAGCTGCGGCAACGTTTTTGAGGTTGAGCACCCCATGTCCGAGACTCCCGAGGTTGTATGCCCCAGCTGCGGCGCCCCGGCATCCAAGACGTTCTCGGCCAGCGGCATTAAGTTCGACGGCAGCGGTTTCTACAACACCGACCAGCGCAGTGGCGGGTCCAGCACCAGCGCCACAAGCGGTTGCTGCGCCGACTGCCCACATAGCCACTAGCGACAAGCGGTCCCGACACCCAGGCTTCCTGATGAGTTGCGGTGAAATAGTTCCTGAATCAGCCCTTTCAACGGCCAAACAGGATCCATTTCACCGCAACTTTTCTTTAGATGGGATTTCGGGCTGATGCTAAGTTTGTAACATTTCAAAACCCTGCCGGATTACGGGGCCGAATTGGCAACCTCTATCCATTCCGGTAATTTGCAAATTTCAACAAACCATCTACCTGCGGTTTTATTTAGGCCATTTTTGCTGTGGTCAGGCATCACCAATCTTGCCCCGTAATCCGCTCTACTTTTGATAGCAGCAAGTATGAAACGGGGCTATTTTTCCCACTCTTTAGCTAATTTGGGACGGGGCTTTTTAGCTGCCCCAGCTGATAACGCAAATGTTTGGCCGACTGGCGGCCAGGGCAGCTAAAAAAGCCCCGTCCCAAATTAGCTACCCTTGGAATCCGTTTTACTTGCGAACCAGTCTGGCGCAGAAGTGGCCGTCGTAGGAGTCGGCGTTTACCGGCACGCTTTGGAAGAGGCCTCGTGCGTTTTGGCGCAGGGTGACGAGGCTCTTGGCGTGGTCGTACTCGGGCAGCTGCAGAATCTGTGCCTCGGAGAGGGGTGCCACGGTAAAGCCGGCGCCCTCGGGAGAGGCTAGGAAGGCATCAACGACCTGCGTGTTCTCCTCGTCGAAGACCGAGCAGGTGGCATAGATAAGCTCACCGCCGGCAGCCACGCGCGCGGCTGCTTCCTTGAGCATCGTCAGCTGCAGGCGGGGCAACTCAGTCGTAACGTCGCCCTCGGCAAGGCGCCAGGGAATCTCGGGATGACGGCGCATGGTGCCGGTGCCCGAGCACGGAGCATCGATAAACACCGTGTCGAACAGGGCAGGCTCGCCAAGCATCGCGTCAAAGGACGTGAGCACCTCATTGAGCTCGCAGGCATCGCCCGACACCGTACGAACACCCGTAATACCCGCCTTATGCAGACGTGCGAGATTCTGGTCGCACTTGCGGTCGTGCAAATCGAGTGCGGTGTGCTGACGGTCGTAACCGGCACGTTTGGCCTGGCACATCATCACATAAGTCTTGGTGCCACGACCGGCGCCAATCTCTAGACAACGCCCGGGACGGGTCGCCGCGGTGGCGATGAGCTGGGCGTTAAGGTCCGAGGCCACGGCGGCTGCGCGCTCAAACACACCCGACGCAACCGTGGCCTGCGCGTCGACCGGCGCATGGCAACCCGGGAACACGGGTGCCACAAGCTGAGAAATGTACGGATCGGGGTTGGTTGCATAGGCATTCTCGTGCAAAGCCAGCGGCGCGGGCGCCAGATTGCCGGCAAAGCCGAGCGCGCCCTCGGGTGTATCGAACGACGCCATAATGCGAGCGCACAGCCAGCGCGGCATGCCCATCAGGCGAGATAGGCGAACCAAACGGCGCTCGGACTCATCGGCATCCGCCGCAGTGGCAAAGTCCTCGACGTTGTTCGCAACCTTATGCAGCACGGCGTTCGCCAGACCGGCGGCAGACTTAGCACCGCTGCGCACGAGCTCAACGCCCTGACTCACCGCAACGCGACCCGGGGTATGCAGATAGAGCATCTCGAAGGCCGAGATGCGAAGTGCCATGCGCACACGAGGCGCGACCTTTTTGGGCTTATCGAGAAACTGGTCGAGCAGCTCATCCAAAATGCCCTGGGTGGCTGCAACGCCCAGTGCCAAACGAGCGGCGAAAGCAGAATCGCGCTGGTCGATGGCCTTGGCCGAGGCACGGGACGAGAGCACGTCACGCGCGTACATGCCGCGGCGGTCGGCCTCCATCAAAACATCGAGCGCGAGCTTGCGCGCGGGGGAAAGCTTACTCATGACAAAACACCCCACGAAAGATCCGCACCCTGCAGGCCGGCAACCCAGGCAGAAGCAGCCATAGCACGCTTACCATCGGGCTTAACCTCGAGCAGTTCGACCGCGCCATCGGACAGGCCCAGGTAGACGCGCTTGGCCTGAACAGCGACGAGCCCCTCGCCAAGCGATACATCTGCCGGCGCGGCATCGAGCACGCGCACGGTCTTGCCGGCAATCACGCAGCGAGCGGGAGCGGTGTCGGAAGAGGCAAGCACATGACGCACGCAATCAAGTGCCCCCATCTGCGGATCCAGACGCATCTCCTGCTTGGAATTCTTGGCAGCATGCGTGACGAGTGACTCATCCTGCTCAGTCCAAACAGCCGAGCCATCGGCAAGCGAGGGAAGCGTATCGGCAAGCAACTTACCGCCCAGCTCACCAAGCTCCATCGTGAGTGCCTCGGCATGTTTACCGGCAACCGAGGTCGACACCTGCGCGCAATAAGCGCCCGTATCCACGCCATGCCCAATGCGCATAATGGAAACGCCAGTAACCTCGTCACCAGCAAGAATGGCACGCTGAATGGGAGCGGCACCACGCCAACGGGGCAGCAGCGAAGCATGAACATTCACAATACCGAGCGGCGCCATATGCAGCACCTCATCGGGCAAAATGCAGCCATAGGCAGCCACACAGAAAATATCGGCATCAGCAGCCTTAAGACGATCAAAAACATCCGGCGTCATACGATTTGCCTCAACAACGGGCAGACCAAGCTCAAGCGCCTTGGCCTTAACAGGAGACGGCTCCAATTTTTTACCACGCCCGCGAACAGCATCGGGACGCGTAATTACCAGCGTAATCTCATTCCCAGCCTTAACAAGCGAAGTAAGTGACGGCACCGCGAAATCGGGCGTACCCATAAACACAATACGCATAAAGAACGTCTCCCCTCAAACAAAACCGAGACGGCTCCAAATAACAGCGGAAAGCCAAGCCGCCAGCCCTTCCGCAATAACATTTCAACAAGAACAAATATACCCAAAACCAAAGAAAGAGCCGCAATAAAAGCAGCTCTTCCAACAAAGCAATTATCAGCGAAGACGCCCCTCCCTGGCCCTGCGGCACCCGGGCGAAAAGGAGCACGAAAACGCAGTCCCCTTCCGCCGCAGGGCTTAGGTTGTTGCTCCACGCGCAGTTCCGCACGAGCCGAAGAGCACTTAATGTGCTCTTCGTGCGAGCAGGACTGTTTGAGCATGGAGCAAAACCTAAGCCCTGCGGCGGAAGGGGACGGTGGGACCTACTCCGTCTCGCCCGGTCGAGCACCGCGGGCCAGGGCGTCCTGGTACTCCTTGACCGCCTTGATGCGCTGCATCGGCTTGAGTCGCTCGAACATGGTGTTGCCGTGCAGGTGATCGATCTCGTGCTGCAGGCACACGCAGAACAGGTCGCCCGAGGCCTCATAGCGAATCAGGTTGGCGTCCAGATCGTATGCCTCGACAACGACATGGTCGGGACGCTCGATCTCGCAGCTAATGCCGGGAATAGACAAGCAGCCCTCGCTAAACGGCACCAGATGGTCGCTCTGCTCAACAATGACAGGGTTGATGAGCACGTACGGGTCATAGTCGTTCTTGTCGGTATAGTCGCAGTCGATGGTGACGAGCTGGATGAGCTCGCCGATCTGCGGGGCGGCCAGGCCGCAACCGCCGTTGTCGAACATCATCTTCTTCATCTTCTCGGCAAGCGCCTCGATCGCCGGGGTGATCTCCTCGATGACGGCGCACTCCTGGCGCAAACGAGGGTCGGGCGACAATACGATTCCGTTGGCTTCCATGGCCATCCTTTCGGGTTGTTACATCAAATCATAGGCGTCGACGTCAACGCTCACGCTCACGCCGCGCACGGAGCCCACCTCTTTGAGGCAGGCGTCGATATCATCAGAGACATGGTACCCTACCGGCGACTTTACAAGCAGATGGAAGCGGTAACGGTCTTTGGCTCTCTCGATTACACACGAAGCGGGGCCCAACACCTGCGGCACGGCGCTCCCCGCTCGCAAAAAGTCAGGAGCAGTGGCATGCCAGCGGCGCTTGAGAAGCTTTGCGATGCGCCCAATGTAGTCCTGCGCATTATCACGATTCGCCGACCACACCAAAATGTTGACAAGACGCACGAAAGGCGGGTACAGCGCGTCTCGGCGCTGGTCCAGGTCGTAGTCGGTAAAGATCGAGCGGTCGTGCTCGGCAACGGCGCGAATGACCGGGTCCTCGGGCAGATACGTCTGGATGATAACCTCGCCGGGGCGATCGCCGCGGCCGGCGCGACCGGCGACCTGTTCCAGCAAATCGTAGGCGCGCTCCCCTGCCCTAAAATCGGGCAGCTTTAACGCAAAGTCGGCATTGACCACGCCCACGAGCGTGACCTCGGGAAAATCGAGGCCCTTGGCAATCATCTGGGTACCCAGCAGCACCGCGCAATCGGCGGCATCGAACTGCTCGAGTAGTTTTTTGTGCGCATCCTTGCCGCGTGTGGAATCGGCGTCCATACGAATGATGGCGACATCCTCGGGCAGCATCTGGCGTAGGGCGTCCTCGATCTGCTGCGTGCCCAGGCCCATTTTTGCCAGGTAGCGGCTGCCGCACTTGGGACAACGACTCGTGGGCGCCGGATAGGGCTGCACGCGCCAGGACGATCCGCAGGTGTGGCACTGCAGCGTGTGCGTGCGCTCGTGGTACGTGAGCGCGGTAGAACAGTGGTTGCAGGTGGGGACGCAGCCGCACTCACGGCACATCAAAAACGGCGCAAAACCGCGGCGGTTGTGCAGCAGTACGGCCTTCTCGCGGCGCTCGACCACGCGTTCCAGGCCTTCCATCAGCGGTTTAGAGAACATGGAGCGGCTGCCGTGCGCGAACTCGCGGCGTAGGTCGGCAATGCGGACCGTGGGCAGCACGGCGTGTCCCGGGCGCTCGGGCATCTCGACACGCGTCCAGGTGGCACCGTTGTACATACCGCGGCGACAGCGGTCGAGAGCCTCGGCCGAGGGCGTGGCGGAGCCCAACACGAGCGGGCACCGATAGCGGCGCGCCATCTCGGCAGCCACCTCGCGCGCATGGTAGCGCGGGCTGGAGCCCTGCTTGTAGCTGGTCTCGTGCTCCTCGTCGATGATGATGAGGCCAAGATCGCTGAGCGGGCAAAAGAGCGCCGAGCGGGCGCCCACGACCACGCGCGCGGCACCGCTGGCAACCATATCCCACTGGTCCAGACGCTCGCCGGCCGAAAGACGCGAGTGGAAGACCGCGACCGTCTCGCCAAAGCGCGAGCGGAAACGGCCGACGGTCTGGGCCGTCAGCGAAATCTCGGGCACGAGCACGCAGGCCGAACGGCCGGCCGCCAGCACGCGCTCAATAGCCGAAAGGTAAACCTCGGTTTTACCGGAACCGGTGACGCCATCGACAAGGACAACGTCGCCATGGGCATCAAGGCGGGCGCGTTCAATCTGGGCGAGCGCCTGCTGCTGGCCGTTGGTAAGAGAGACCGGCGCCTTGCCGCTTGCCGAGGACAACGTGGTCTGCTCGCTACACCCACGCCAGGCGCGGCGCTCCTCCACCACCACGACGCCGCGTTTTTCGAGCGCTTTAATGGTCGCCGACATGCTGTTGTAGAGCAGGTTGAGGTCGCGCGTGGTGACCGGGCCGCATTGGAGCGCGTCGATGAGCTGACGCTGACGGACCGCTGTCTTGGGCGGCGTGTAGTCGAATCCCTCGGGCGTGAGCATGACCCAACGGTTTTGGATGGGTTTTACGGCGGGGCGCTCAACGGTCCACACGCCGTCATCGCCCTTCACGACACGCGGACTGCCGCCCGGAGGCAAGAACAGACGCAGGCACTCGGAAAGCGTCGCGACGTACTCGTGGCTCATCCAGCGCGCAATGCGTGCAGCCTCGGCGGTAAAGAGCGGCTTGCTGAGGATGGCCTCGATGGGCTTGATGCGCAAGGGGTCGAGGGCGTCGTTGCCTTGCAGGTCGCCCAGCTCGGGCGCGATATCGACGATATAGCCCGCGGCCGCACGGTTGCCAAAGTGGACCAGGACCGTGGACCCGATCTGGGCATCGTTGGCAAGGGACCGCGGGATGCCGTAGTCGAATGGCTCGGAGAGCGCACGGGTCGGGATGTCGAGGACCACGCTCGCGTAGGCGGAGACGGGTTCGGGTGCGAGCTCGGGCTGCGCCGGGGCGGCGGCAGGGGCCGCGGACTTCGGAGCTTCCTTAGGTTCCGGCGAACCAAACAGCGACAGTTGCTCGGCCATGGCCCCAGCACCTCCTATCCCATACGTCTTTAGAAACAAGAGCCCCGCTCGGGTGAACGGGGCTCGGATACATGCGTTTACGCAGCTGCTACAGCGCCATCGTGCGGGCGCGGTCGATGCGCGCCAGGCAGTCGTCGCGGCCGACGAGCGCCATGGTCTCGCCCAGCGGGGGGCTCACCATGTTACCGCAGACGGCGACGCGCACAGCTTGGAACACCACGCGCTTCTTGAGGTCCATCTGCTCGGGCAGCGGCTCAAGCGCGGCGTCGATGTTGGCAGCCGTCCACTCATCCACGCCCTCGAGCGCGGCCTTGGCGGCATCCAGAATGGCGCCCATGCCTTCCTTGGCCAGACCCTTGTTGACAGACTTCTCGTCATACTCGAGCGTCTCGGCCGTGGCAAAGATGGGAGCGGCGACGGTCACGGCGTCGGCCGGCATCTTGGTGCGCGGCTTGACGATGGCGGCAAGCGCGTCAATCCAGTCCTCGCCGTACTCGATGTTACCCTCGATCATACCGGCCTCGTGCAGCTCGGGGATCATGATCTCGTCGGCAAACTGGGCGTCGGACATGTTGTTGATGTACTCGGCATTGACCCAGTCGAGCTTTTTGGGGTCGAAGGTCGCCGGGTTCTTGGAAATGCGGTCGAGCGAGAACTTACGGGCCAGAACATCACGCGGGATGATCGTGGTCTCGCCGTCGAGCGACCAGCCGAGCAGCGCCAGGTAGTTAACGAACGCGTCGGACAGGTAGCCGGCGTCGCGATACTCCTCCACCGAGGTGGCGCCGTGGCGTTTAGAGAGCTTCTTGCCGTCGGCACCCAAGATCATGGAGATGTGGGCGAACGTGGGAACGGGCGCGCCGAGGGCCTCGTAAACCATGACCTGGCGCGGGGTGTTGGACAGATGGTCGTCGCCGCGGATGACATGGGTGATCTTCATCATGGCGTCGTCGACGACGGTCGCGAAGTTATACGTGGGCGTGCCATCGGAGCGGAAGATGACAAAGTCGTCGAGCTCCTTGGCGTCGAAGGTCACCTCGCCGTGGACGGCGTCGTGGATGACGACATCGCCGCGGTCCTCGGGCACCTTGATGCGAAGGACGTAGGGCTCGCCGGCCTCGATGCGGCGGCGTGCCTCCTCGGGATCGAGATCGCGACAGCGGCGCTGATAGCCCTGGAAGGGGTCTTTACGCTCCTGGGCGGCCTTACGGTCGGCCTCGAGCTGCTCCTTGGTGCAAAAGCAGGGATAGGCCTTGCCCTCGTCCCAAAGCTTCTGGGCGGCCTGCTTGTACAGGTCCAGGCGCTCGGTCTGGGCATAGGGGCCAAAGTCGCCACCAACCTCGGGGCCCTCGTCCCAGTCCAGGCCCAGCCAACGCATAGCGCGCAGAATGATCTGCGTGTTCTCGTCGGTAGAGCGGGTGGGATCGGTGTCGTCGATGCGCAGGATGAACGTGCCGCCGTTTGCGCGGGCAAAAGCCCAGTTATAGATAGCGGTGCGGGCGCCGCCGATGTGCAGCTTGCCCGTCGGTGAGGGTGCAAAGCGGACGCGAACGTCTGATGCCATGGAAATCTCCTCGATTGCAGGATGGATGTCTAACCGCACCAGTATAAAGCAACAATGCCCACCTCCGCACAAAGGGCACCGACCCAGTCATCGAACCCGGGTAGCTAATTTGGGACGGGGCTTTTTTAGCTACCCCGGCAGGCTATCGGCTAAACCAGCAAACAATCAGCCGGGGTAGCTAAAAAAGCCCCGTCCCAAATTTGAACTGCACCCCAAAACCTGGACGGCTTAAATAAGAACTACGCCGCAAGGGACTGTCTCCGGAACTCCTCCGGGGTCAGTCCCTTCAGTTTAACCTGGCGCCTCCTCGT